>QKDG01000174.1 GCA_003246805.1 Clostridia bacterium
ATCACAGTTGATAAGAAATAAATAATAATATGCATTAAACAATGATTTAAATATCGTGGAGAAACCATATTAAATAATTAAGAAAGGAGTGTTAAGCAATGAAAAGATGTATTGCAATTACAATGGTTTTAGTGGCGATATTACTTTCAGGGTGCAGTGAAGCAACCGAAATAAAAGACAATCTTGACAGTATTATTGAAGATATCGAAAGCTATTCGGACCAAAATGAAAGCAATGATAATAGCAGTGATGAAAGCAGTGATGAAAGCAGTGATGAAAGCAATTCAAGCGAGGCGGAAGACGGGGATGAATGGCCAGATGTAATCCCTGATGAAGTACCCCCACTTGAAAATGTTGTATTTGAAGGCTATTATCCTCTTCAAAAAGGGGCAAGCGAGTATCAGGTGAATTTTTCAGTATCCAAAGCTAACTCACAGGTTGTTTTGGATTATATTGAAAATCTGACATCATTGGGTTATACCCAAAAATATAAAACTGATAATAAATTTGGATTGGATTATTTTGGAAGCAATGAGAAATATGATATATTTATTAATGCAGTATTTGATGGAGCAAGTAAAATTGCAATTACTATTAAATAATATATATATAATTAATTAAGTTAGTTTTAGCGTTTCATAAAATCTAATCTTCTTAATTATTTGAAAGCTTGTATCTTTAATTAATAAATGTGGCAAAGAAAAAAGCAATGGTGATTACCATTGCTTTTTTCGATGTTAAAAATAGAACAATTGATATACTAACCTTAATTAAAATAGAATGGTTAGTTTGACAATTCAAAATTAACTGGTATAATTAATAAAATAGTATGTGTTTTTTTGTTTTTGATATATAATTATATTAGTGATATAAATACTAATTTAACGACAATGTATTGTTTACTTAATCAAAAGCGCTGAGCTTATTAAAATCAGCAAAGTTGTGTAGAAGATATGTAAGAAAGTGGGGTTTAATGTGAAAAATTATTTTTGTCTGCCGTTTCTAATAATAATATTTTTATGTTTAAGTGTTGGTTGTTCTGATAACAGAGATACTTCAAACTCTAATTTAGCAATTGGTAATTATCAATTTCAAGGAACAGATGAATCCTTAAAACCTTTTGTTAATTTAAAAGAAAATAATGAGTTTGTATTTGTTTATTCAGCTATAAGCAGTTATATTCCAGTCGGGACTTATGAGATTAATCAGGACAATTTAATTCTGACAACTGATGACGGCAAATACGAATACGTATTTAAAATTAAAAACAACACTGTTATTTTTAATAAGGAAGCTTCAGATTCTTATATTGGTGATTCATTAAAAGATGGTGCAGTTTTTATATTAGAAAGAGAATAGACAAACCCTTAAAAAGTTTATCTTACTATCTGGTGCAGATGTAAAAATAGAGCTTCCACCCATTTCAACGTGTAAAAATTATACGCCAGCCAATGTGAATATCAATGTTAAAATCATGAATCTTAAATTTTATAACGAAAAAAGAACGATACCTTATTTTAAAGGTATCGCAGAACGTCGAAAAACTATGATTTTTGATGCGAAGGGGTGTGGGGCCGATCGCAAAGCCCCCGCAAATACGTGATTCAATTTATAATATAATTGTAGAAAATGACTTTTTCTACAAGCTGAGGCTACTCAAAAATGAGTAGCCTTTTCATGTCAATTAATTACCAGACATTAACGTTGCTTTCTCTTCTTATGATATCTTCTCTTTTAGGCCCGTTTGATACATAAGTGATAGGAAAGCCAACTTTTTCTTCGATGAACTCTACATATTTCTTTGCATTTTCAGGGAGCTCGTCGTAGCTTTTAATTCCACGTATATCGCACTTCCATCCGTCAAGATATTCTATAACTGGCTTAGCTTTGTTCAATACAGGGGTTACAGGGAACTCGTCGGTAACAACTCCGTCAATCTCATAGCCTGTGCAAACAGGGATTTTGTCAAGGTATCCCAAAACATCAAGCAAGGATAAAACAACATCTGTTGCACCTTGCATCATGCAACCGTATTTTGTAGCAGCAACGTCAAACCAGCCCATTCTTCTTGGGCGGCCTGTTGTAGCGCCATATTCCCCGCAGTCTCCGCCACGACGCCTTAGCTCCTCAGCTTCGTCCCCAAATATCTCGCTGACAAACGCACCTGCTCCGACAGCTGAAGAATACGCCTTGGCAACAACAATAATCTGCTTTATCTGATGAGGTGGAATTCCGGCGCCAACCGTCGCAAATCCTGCAAGCGGTGATGAAGATGTAACAAAAGGATAAATTCCGTTATCAGTATCTTTTAGTGAGCCAAGCTGGCCTTCTAATAGAATCTCCTTACCCTCTTTGATTGCCTGATGTAAAAATGCTGTTACGTTAGCAACCATTGGCTTCAATTTTTCACGATAGGCAGAAATTTTTTCAAACAAAGCCTTAGCATCAAGCAAATCTGCTCCTGCATACATTGATTTTATATAATTATTCTTAATTTCGCATACCTTTGCAAGTCGCTCCATCAAAATTTCATCATCGAATATTTCGCCCACCTGAATTCCGATTTTTAAATATTTATCAGAATAAAAAGGAGCAATACCTGATTTTGTTGAGCCAAAGCTGTTTTTCCCCAACCTTTTTTCTTCAAGCTCATCAAAAAGAATATGATATGGCATTAAAACTTGTGCCCTGTCTGAAACAAGCAGTTTTGGCATCGGAACACCTCTTGAAGTAACGCTTTCAAGCTCGTTAAAGAACTTGTCAATATCAAAAGCTACACCCTGAGCAATAATATTTACTGCATTTTTAGAAAAAACACCAGATGGGAGAAGATGAAGTGCAAATTTTCCGTATTCGTTTATAATTGTATGCCCTGCATTTGCTCCACCCTGGAATCTTACAACTACGTCAGAATCAACGGCTAAAAGGTCGGTAATTTTCCCTTTGCCCTCGTCGCCCCAGTTTGCGCCAACTATCGCTTTAACCATTTATAAAATCCTCCAAAAATTATTTAAGCCCTTGTATATAATATCACCAAAATATATATAAGTAAAATATATATTTATTATAAGTATTATAAAAATTAATTATATCATAGTTGCCAATAGTTTTTTACCTGCCTGAGAAACAGGAATTTTCTCGCTTGTTATCACACATATTTTGCGTGATGGTATTGGCTTTGATAACGTAAGCTCAAATAGAGTTCCTTTTTCAAAGCTGTCAGTCGCAAAGCTTTTAACAACACAACCTATTCCCATATCACGCTCTGCAAATTTTACTATTAAATCACTTGTCGCCAGTTCAAACTCAGGTTCAAGAAAAACATTGTTCTGGGCAAGGAAATTGTCGACAAACCGCCTTGTGCTGGTATTTTTTTCAAGGCAGATAGTCGGCAGCCTTTCAAGCTCAGATAATCCGACTGTTTTGCCATGCAGCCAACCGAACCTGCTTGAAGCGACAAAGGTATCAGCAACCTCTCCCACATCGGTTATTGAATAATCCTTGCTTTCGTCAACTGGTGAGCTTACTATTCCAAAATCAATTTTGCCCTCTTTAAGGCTTTTAATTGTTTCCGGCGTAGGGGCATTTGATACAATGATTTTTATGCCCGGATAACTTCGGTGAAATTTTTCAAGATAAGGCAGAAGATAAAAACGCAAAGTCATATCGCTTGCGCCTATTCGAATTTCGCCATTTTCAAAATTCAACATCTCTTCAAGTTTTTTTTCGCCTTTAAGTATTATTTCATATCCTTGTTTAATATATTCAAATAAAACCTCTCCCTCGGGTGTGAGCTGAACACCCTTTGGCGCACGGAAAAACAAAGTGCAGCCTAGGCCATTTTCAAGCTGTTTGATTGCCTGGCTGACAGCTGGTTGGGATATATAAAGCTGCTGTGCCGCAAGCGTAACGCTTTTATGTGTAGCAACATAATAAAAGACCTTATAATATTCAAGATTGACAAACATATAACTTCCCCTTATTGTTATTATTATTTATTATACAACAAAACAAATCAATTATCAACAAAAAAGCACATCATTATAAAAATGAGTGCTTTTAGCATGTTAAATAGTCTTATTCTACGGCTTTATTACAAATCAGGTGCGTGTTTGCGGGGGGTTTGCAGTCGCCCTTTGCGTAAAAATAAGAGAATGCTTTAAGTTTTATTGATTTAAAACTACAATTGCCTGGCAACCGAGCTGACGCCATCTTAACATAAAAACTTCTTTATCATATGTAACTTTTCCGTATTGAGGGCAATTAAAATAAACTTTATCCTCATCATAACCAGTTAAAACAAGGCAATGCTCTCGAGCAATAAATTCAACTCTTTCTCCCGAATTAACCTCCACCCATGTATCTACAATAAACGGTGTCAACATCATATCTGTTGCCCACACTATAACTGGAATGTCCTGGCTGACATAATAGAAAAGCTCATCAGAATAGCAGTTTGTGATGTCACTGATATTATAAGAACCACCATAAGCTGAGATAATATCATTCATTGCATCAACTATAACCGGCGCATAGCAACCATAAGAACTTGAAAATGCAGGGTTTCCTATAAAATATTCCGTTGGGCTATATCCAGTTACAATTCCATCATTATATTCAGGATGAGGTGCTTGCCTTAAATAATCACAAGCTTCTGTTGCAGTGATATCATATCCCAGATGATTCAAAACCATTGTGGCGCTCACAATTTCACAACCCGTTGGAAGCCCGACACTATACTGGTTTATTAAAGGAACATCTGTAATCATATAATTTGCAGGAATATCTAAAACTTCCTGATTTGTTGTTGTATAGTTGTTGTTAAAAACAAGGATGGTGTGTTCCTCATCAACAGCCAATGGGTTATCTGACATCATAATTGTAGTTGACTGAGTTGTCGTGGTGGTTTCTGAAAAAGTTTCAGATTGAACTGCGTAAACGCGTTCTTCACTAATTAAGCTTTCTTCTGATGATTGCGAAACATATAACGAACTTTTGCATGAAGTAAACAAAGTTATTAGCATAATAGCAAGAACAAATTTTAAAATTTTCAATATTATTTACCTTTCCTTATAAAATTTATATTTGCTAACTATTGACAATAATATGATTTTGAAGTAATATGAAATTGAAAATCATTTTCAATTTGAGGTGAAATACGTGAAAAATACAACATATAATACAAAATATAAGTATATAATAC
>QKDG01000013.1 GCA_003246805.1 Clostridia bacterium
CGTGTTTGCTAGTAATAGTATGAATTTAAATATGGGGTGGGCAATGGGAATTGAACCCACGACCTCCAGGACCACAATCTGGCGCTCTAACCGACTGAGCTATGCCCACCATAAATTATTGGCGTGCCTTACAGGATTCGAACCTGTGACCTACTGCTTAGAAGGCAGTTGCTCTATCCGACTGAGCTAAAGGCACAAAATTGCATAAAATGGAGCGGGTGATGGGAATCGAACCCACGCGACCAGCTTGGAAGGCTGGAGTTCTACCATTGAACTACACCCGCATTAAAGATATTATTCTGTTTTAAAACACTGCAAGCTCTTTAACGACGATATTTATTATAACATCATATAACAGCATTGTCAATACCTAAAACAAAAAAATATATAGAAAAATTATCCTTTAAAAAAGCAAGCATATAGTCTTAATGGATATATCAAAAAAGACCATATGCTATTAAAATAATATTTTATGTTAGTATTTCAATTTTATTTGTGTTATCGTTATAGCTTTTTAAATCACATTTAAGAATAATGCTGGGGTTGCTTATAGACTGGAATGCATTTTTATAAATTCGCTTCAATACAGCGTCGGCATTGTCATAGGTTATACCTTTAAGCATTACAATATATTGAGAAACGCTATATTGTGCAAACAAATCATAAGAGCGCAGCGATGCACAAATACTTGCTCTGATATTATCCATAGCTTTCGTTAAAACATCTTTTTCCGGGATACTACCTTTTTTATTTGTTATTGATATAAGGCAGATATGTAGTAGCGTTCCGTTCCTTCTTGCAAGGCGCTCTTCAAGCTGATATTGTTGCCTGAAGAAATCATACCCACAATAAAAGGCACCGCAGTTTGATTTGGCTTCTGAAAGATTTTTGTGGATTTTTTCAATATTGAATTCAAGATTATTTTTTGTTTGAGATATCTTTTTATATAAGTTATTAAACTTATCTGATAAATTTACATAAAAGTTGTTCATAAAAAATGACTTTACGTTATTGTAGTTTTCTAACGCTGCCTCTGCATTACCTGTTTCATATAAAGAATTAATTATGTGATAGTAATAATTTTCTTCATATGGATTGATAGAGGTAGCTTTTTTGCATATATCAATTATTTTGGGATAAGCATTGCTTTTATAAAGAAAATTTACAGCAAGCTGAACAATCTCAAAATAAATTGTTGAATAATATGTAGATAACGGTATAATCCAATATTCATAAGAAGATGCTGCTAAAAAATTGCCTTTATACATATTAATTGCATCAAGTGCAAGCTTAAGCTTATCATTGTCAGAAAGCTCAGGCTTTTTTAATTCAATATAGCATTTTTCAAATTCTTCAACATCAATAATAACGTTAAAGGCATTGTTCCAATAATATGAGCCATTAGCACTTTTAATAATATTATTACCATTTTCAACCTCAAGCAGTTCAAGAACATGACGTGTCCTGTGCAGCAAAGTCTTTAATGCGCTTGTTGGATTGTCTGATTCATCTTCAGCCCACAAAATGTCAAATAGTTCAGCTTGTGAAATCTCCTTGTTTCTGAAGGTTATCAGATATTTTAACAAAGTCCAGGATTTTTTTGATTTATTATTATTTTCATTCAGCTTTTTGTTATTATATTCAAGTGAAAATTCGCCAAGCATATTAATGTAAATACATTCCAAACTTATCACCCCGCAGTTTACTTGTTTAATTATATAACAAATTAATAATAATGGCAAGATAGAACAATAAATTTTATTTAATATACAAATATTGTAGCAAAAATGCATTAAAACACAGCACAATCTACAATTTTTGCATAATTAAAATAAAATTTAAATGTAACCGCGATGTAACTCAAAAAATGTATAATTAAATCAAAATATGGAATAGATACGATACAGTTATGCAGTTATATGTGTGGGTGATTTGAATGGAGAAAAATATTGATTTTTCAATCAATACTGTTAGTTCCTTTTATATTATGCTTGATTATTACAGCGATAGTAACCCATCAGGCAGAATAATTTGTGAGGAAACGTCGGTTTGTCAAAGCTTTTTCGGGATGACAAAGCTTATTAAGCTTATTAATGAAAAGGTTGAGGAAAACTGCGTATATTCTACTCAATCTGACAATCTTTTTGTTAAAGAAGTGAAAGCAACAAGCGAATGGAACAGGTTTTCACAGGTTGAAGAATTCGATTTTAATAAGAAAAAAGGACATATTGCCACATTTAATATAAAGATTCTCTTTAACCAACGTAAAAGCTGGCAGGGGATAATAAAGTGGTTGGATGATAATTCTCAGCTCTGTTTCAGGAGTGTGCTGGAGCTTATCAATCTTATAGATAATGTTGCAGTAAATGTAATTAATGAACAATGTTATACAAAATAACAAATAAATTTGAGGAGTATTTTATGAAAAAGAAGGCACACAGCATCCTGGTATCGTTTTTAATTGTTTTTGCGATTTCAATAGGTTTTGTTCCTACAAATATTTTTGCAATTGTCGTTTCAAATAATCCAACCGTGACAAAGTCTATTCAATGGACTGACTTATCAAATCAGGAGGCTGAAATTACATTGCAGGTTTCCACCGGCCATTGTGATATACCTTCCCCAAAAACAACTGACATATTTTTTGTTCTTGATACCTCTGCAAGTATTTCAAAAGCTGAGCTTGCTGATGAATTAAAAGCAATCAAATTTTTCTCAAACTCAATTCAGAATGATACTAATTTTAACAATCTTGTTAAAATGGGAAT
This sequence comes from Clostridia bacterium, assembly GCA_003246805.1. GTDB lineage: Bacteria > Bacillota > Clostridia > Oscillospirales > Ruminococcaceae > SZUA-444. The sequence continues at coordinate 2,769 of QKDG01000013.1, forward strand.
AATTACTTTTGACGAAGCGACAAGGGTTGTTCAGCCTTTGACATCTGATTATTCTGTTTTCAACGCGACTCTTTCAGATAGCAAAAAATTCCCAATAATTGCTGAAACACATATGAATGATGCTATGAAATTAGCAAGAGAAGAGCTTAAAAAATCAACAGCTTCTAATAAAATTATTATTCTTATTGGTGACGGTGCGCCTACAACAGGATATGAAGTTACAGAAGGCGTGGCCAGCAATGGTGTTGTAACAAAAGCAACAGCAGTAAATTATTCCGTATTGAAAAAAAGTTGGGACAATGTTAAAAACTTTAAATCACAGTACCCATACACAGTTGCAGGCTTAGGTAAAGTAAATAACAATAATTTATCCGTATATTATGAGGCAGATAAAACAAAAGCAGAAGGAATAACTTATTATACCGTAGGATATGGAATAAGCACGAGTGGGAGAACTGTCCTCAAATATATTGCAAACGGAAATGATACAACAGCTAACAGATACTATGAAGCCCCAAAGACTGCTGATGAAATAAAAAGTGTTTTAACAAGCCTATATAATGGTATCACAAAAATGACAACTGGTAAAAATGCGATATTGACGGAAGCTGAGAGCAATATTTCATACGGAGCAACACCAGTAGGTTATGAGATAATTAGTGGCTCAGTTAATAATGTTGATAATGTCGGAACCTATAATATAGTAGGCAATAAGCTTACATGGAATATAGGTGATTTAAAGATTGATGATACAATTACTTTAAAATATAAAATAAGGATAACTTCTCCTCTTTCTGATACAAGCAATAAGCTATTTTGCAAAGAAAGCGTATTGGAGTTTAATGCTTTTGACGGAACTACAACTGCAAGTGGTAAATCAACAGTAACCTCAAATCAGCCGGACTTAACATATTATACAGTTAAGCACATTGGTTACATAGAAGATGAAAATGGCAATTTGGTTGAAACATTGCTACAAACAAGATTAGCGCAAACTGGTGATGTTATCAATGCCCCTGCGTTGACAGATACAAAGGGTTATACTCTCACATGGCCATCAGATTCAGTTACAGTGGGAAATCAGAATATTACTGTATATGCATCATATGAGAAAAAATCCTTCACAGTTACCTTCTATGACTTTGAGGGTAATGTAATAGGCGAACCACAGAATGTAGAATACATGAACAGTGCAACAGCACCTGACGCACCAACAGCT
>QKDG01000073.1 GCA_003246805.1 Clostridia bacterium
CCGTTATTGACATATGTCAATAACTTTTTGAAATATTTTTTAAAAAATTTGTTTTGCACGTATTGTTGTGATATAATACTATTACACTATGTTGACTGCGCTTTTAGAGTAACGTTAAGTTCAGTTGCATATAATATTATTTAATAGGAGTGACAAAAAATGTCGGTATCTGCTTTTATATTAAATGGAAATACTTTTTATAGCCTTGAAAACAAAAATGGGATGAAACTTGATGTTTCCCCTTTTGGCGCTGGTGTTGTTGGAATATACACCAAGGATAAAAAAGGGGAGTTCAAAAACGTTTCCCTTACACCAACGGATTTATTTGAGTATAAAAAATCATCATGCTATGCTGGTGCAACCCTTGCACCAAATGCAGGGCGAATTGCCGATGGTGTCCTTACTCTTCCTGAAAAGGTGTATTCTCTAACTCAAAACGATGATACCCATAATCTGCACAGTGGATTTAACAGTGGCTCTTTTGTTGTATGGAATGTTGACAGCACAGACAGCACAGCAGATTATGACTCTGTAACATTTTCTCTTGTTATTGATGATGGTGTTGATGGATTCCCTGGTAAGAGAAAGTTTGTTGTGAATTATATTCTTGACAATGATAATTGTGTTACAATTGAATTTAATGCAACCTCAGATAAAACAACGTGGGTAAATATGTCTAACCACTGCTATTTTAATTTGTCCGGCGATTTTTCTGAATCTGCATTGAACCATTCACTAAGAATTAATGCCGATAAGTTCTTTTTAAACAACAGCGAAAGCATTTGTCAGCAAATCGCTGATGTTAAAGGCACAGTATTTGACTTCACGACGGAAAGCATAATAAATGACAAGATAGATGATGATATTCAGCTAAGCTATGCAAGGGGATATAACCATACTTTTCTTCTTAATAATTCTGATCCTGCTGTTGAACTGATTGATAAAGAATCAGGGCGCCGCCTTACAATTACAACAGATTACCCTTCGTTGGTGTTTTACAGCAGTGGATATATGAATGAAGAAAAGCTGATGAATAATCAGAAATCCTCGCCTTGTTGCGCTTTGGCATTAGAATTGCAGGAAGTTCCCAATGCTGTAAACAGAGATGATGTTCCAAAGCCTTTGTTGTACCCAGATAACGAAAAGAAAAACTACATTAAGTTCAAATTTGATATAATATAACATTTTGTATCATATGTAATGTTTAGCCTTGATACTTGAAAAAAATTAGATAATATGCTATAATATTAAAAATGCGTTTTTGTAAGGAGTGTTTGCTATGATAAAAGTTGAAAACCATTTAGGGAGTATAGAGATTTCTGATAATTATCTTACTAACCTTATTGGTAATACCGCTGCCAGCTGTTTTGGTGTTGTGCAGATGAATCCTTTCGGTACCAGGCAAGGCATAAGCTCCTTTTTCAAAAAGAATAATGATAGTGCTAAGGGTGTCATCATTCGTCAAAACCGTGAAAAATTAATAATTGACTTACACATTACCGTCTCATATGGTGTCAATATTTCTGCTATTGTTGACAGCATTGTTAAAAAGGTGCGTTTTGCTGTTTCTGAAGAAACTGATTTTAGCGTTTCTAAGGTGAACGTATTCATTGATGAGATGAAGTCATAATAAGGAGGAGCCCAAGTGATTAATGGAAGTATGCTCCGTGATGCATTTATTTCAGGAGCAATTAGTATCGCGAACAACAAAAGAGCTGTCGATGAGCTTAACGTTTACCCTGTGCCTGATGGTGATACCGGCACAAATATGTCGATGACTATGAGTAATGCTCTTCGTGAGCTTGAAAGACTTGATGACAGTGTTACTGTTGCTCATGTTGCTGAAACTACTGCATCTGCCTTGCTTCGTGGAGCAAGGGGTAATTCAGGGGTTATACTTTCACTTTTGTTCAGGGGATTCGCAAAAGGACTTGCCGATATGAAAACTGCCGAGTGTGATGCAATTGCAAACTCCCTTAAACTTGGCGTTGAAGGTGCTTACAAAGCGGTTATGAAGCCTACTGAAGGTACTATTCTCACTGTTGCAAGGCTTGCAGCCGAAAAGGCTGAGCAATCTGCAACCTTTACAAATGACTGTACTATTTTATGGGCTGATGTATGTGAAGAGGCTAAGCGTACTCTTGACACCACCCCTGATTTGCTGCCTGTCCTAAAAAAAGCCGGAGTTGTTGACGCAGGCGGAAAAGGCCTTTTAATTATTTTTGAAGCTATGCTTGATGTGTTCAAGGGCAACCCTGTTGCAAAGGTTGATAATTCTGTTGCAAAGGCTGTTACAATTGATAATTTCAGCACTACTGTCGGCGAATTTGATGGCGAGATTACTTTTACTTATTGTACTGAATTTATCGTCAAAAAGAATGAGGATTCAAAGGATGCTTTTCTATTAAGAGCTTATCTTGAAACAATTGGTGACTCTGTTGTTGCTGTTGATGACGATGAAATTATAAAGGTCCATGTTCATACTGATAATCCAGGATTAGCTATACAAGAAGGCTTGACTTTTGGCCCGCTAATCAATCTTAAAATAGAGAATATGCGTGAACAGCACGCAGAAAAAGCTAAGGAAGCTAAATTCACTTCAACCCAAACCTTCGTGCCAGCTGTTCCAGAGAATAAGTTTGGTTTTGTAGCTGTTGCTGCTGGTAGCGGAATTGAAGATTTGTTCAAGGATTTAGGTGTTGATTGTGTTGTGCGTGGGGGGCAAACCATGAACCCTTCAACAGAGGATATTCTTGCTGCTATATGTTCAACCCCTGCTGAAACAGTTTTTGTTTTGCCTAACAACAAAAACATAATCATGGCAGCAGAACAGGCTGTTAAGCTTGCTGACAGAAAAGTATGTGTTTTGCAGACAAGAACAATACCGCAGGGTATTTCTGCAATGCTTGCATTTGACGCTGACGCTGATTTTAATTTTAACAGAATTAATATGACAAAGGCATTTGAAAAGGTTTCGACCGGGCAGATTACTTTTGCCGCAAGGGATTCAGATTATGAGGGGCATAGTATAAAGCAGGGCGAAATTCTTGCACTTGAAAATGGTAAGCTTAGCTTTGTTGATAAGGATGTTACAAAAGCAACCTATAAGCTTGCAAAAAAACTTATCAAGGGTGACAGCACCTTTGTTACTTTGATTTATGGCTCTGACGTTACTGATGAGAATGCTGAGAGCTTGCAGCAAAAGCTTCAGGCAAAGCTTGGCGCACATATTGAGGTTACTTTAATAAACGGAGGACAACCTGTTTACTATTATATTATCTCGGTAGAATAATCTGCTAAAATATCTGAAAACAGAGTTTCTTTTTGAGACTCTGTTTATTTTTTAGGGGGGATAAAATGCTTAACGGCCTTGAAAAGGATATAACTTATTTAAAGGGTGTAGGGGAAAAGCGAGCAGCAATTTACAATAAGCTTGGAATAAATACAGTTTATGATTTGCTGTATTATTTTCCTCGTTCTTATCTTGATTTAACTGCACCTGTCGCAATAAGAGATAGCATTATAAATGATAATAATGTTATTAAAGGAACAATTATAAAAAAGTTTCCCCCCACAATTATCAGAAAAGGAATGACTATTTATAAGGCTGTTATGACGGATTACGTTAATGAGATAACCATAATTATTTATAACAGTGAGTTTTTGTATGATAAATTGGTTGAAGGAAAAGAGTTTATTTTATTCGGCAAAATAACAGGAGGTGACACACGCCACGAGATTTCTTCGCCTTTGATTATCCCTGCCGAAAGTCCCTATAAAATTAAGCCGGTTTACTCCTTAAAAGAAGGGCTAACCCAACAGCTTTTGCAAAATACGGTTCAAAACGCTTTAAGATTTCTTGACAATGCTATTTACGAACCATTCCCAGCTGAAATTCTTAGTGAATATAATTTATGCTCCCTTCAATTTGCGCTAAAAAACATACATTTCCCCGATAATGATGACGCTCTCAGGCTT
>QKDG01000098.1 GCA_003246805.1 Clostridia bacterium
CATAACCACAAATCATAGTATAATATACTTAAATATTAATTTAAATATAAGGAGAGGCAAAATGTCACAATTTACAAAAAAAGCTATTATTGATTCGTTTGTCAAGCTTTTAAATAAAACTTCACTTGATAAAATAACAGTAAAGGATATTGTTGATGATTGTGGGGTGAATCGGAATACTTTTTACTATTACTTTCAGGATATTTACGCATTGCTCGATGAATTGTTCAGAGAAGAAACCAAGAAAGTAATAGATGAAGAAAAAATCTACGATTCATGGCAGGAAGGATTTATACAGTCAACCAAATTCGCTTTTGAAAACAAAGTGGCTATTTATCATATATATTCTTCTATTAACCGAGAAAAGCTCGAGGAATATTTATTTAACGTGTCAAATAAAATGATGGTTGGATTTGTGAGGAAAGATGCCGTGGGGCTTGATGCTTCTGATGAGGATATTCAGCTTATAGCAAGTTTTTACATATTCGCTTTGGTTGGAATGGCTCTTGATTGGATTAAGCACGGAATGAAAGAGGAGCCTGACGTTGTTGTAAGTCGAATCGGTATTTTGTTTGAAGGCAGTATAAAATCAGCACTTAAAAACAGTTCAAAGAGCATAATCAAACATTAGTATGGGAATGTATGATTTTCAGGCAGAATAACTTATGTGTAACAGAATCAGTTAAATTATTCACAGTGTGTAATTTTTATGCACTGTGTTTTTTTTGACCATTTATTTTCAAAGCTGTTCTTATTATAATAAAAAACGGAGAAAGAAAGGGGTGATTATAATACATAGGAGAAACAGTATTAAGTGGGCTTCAGTTGCTTTTTCAGCAATACTCATTATTTTGGGAATTTGTATAACAGCTAACCCGACTATATCTGCAATTTTTTTATGCTATATTATTGGCTTCATTGCATTGCTTGCAGGAGTTTTCAAAATTATTAGCTATTTCGCTGACGATATGTATGGGCTTGCATTTGAATATAATCTGGCGTTAGGAATAATATCAGCGGCAATTGGTGTAGTGCTGATATTACATCCTAATAACATTATACGTTTATTGCCTGTTATAGTGGGGATTTTTATTCTGACAGATGGGGTTTTCAGATTTCAGACAGCTGTTGATGCAAAAAAATTTGGTCTTTCGGAATGGTGGTTGATATTACTTTTCGCTGTTTTTACTGGCACTATGGGACTATTGCTGATAATACATCCTTTTTCAGGAACCTCATTGCTGATGATGCTTGTAGGAATATCGTTTATTGTTGACGGCGTTCAAAACCTTTGTGTTTCTATATGTACTATCAAGTCGCGAAAATCAATAATTAGTAAAAGAGATAATTAATTTTTTAAAGGAGGCTTTTTAATGATAAAATTTGGAAAACGAGTTGTAAAGCTGCGCGTACCGATACTTATTGTATGTTTGTTGCTTTTAATTCCGTCTGTATTTGGAATGATAAATACAAGAATAAATTATGATATGCTTGACTATCTTCCCGAAAATATGGATACAGTCAAAGGGCAGGATATTTTACTTGACGATTTTGGGAAAGGAGCGTTCTCACTTGTAGTTGTAGAGGGAATGGAGCCTAAGGATGTTGCAACTTTAAAAGGGAAAATTGAAAGTGTTGAACATGTAGAAAGTGTAGTCTGGTATAACGACATACTTGATGTTTCTGTTCCTATGGAACTGCTGCCTGATAAATACTACGATGCGTTCAATAACGGTGATGCAACACTAATGGCAATTTTCTTTGATACATCCACGTCATCGGATGAGTCTATGGAAGCTATATCTCAGATACGTTCAATAGCAGGCAAGCAGTGCTTTGTAGCAGGAATGTCTGCACTTGTAACAGATTTGAAAAACTTGTGCGAGCAGGAAGAACCGGTATATGTTGGCCTTGCAGTTATATTAGCTTGTCTGGCAATGATGATTTTTATGGACTCATGGATTATCCCATTTATATTTCTTGCAAGTATAGGAATGGCTATATTGTATAATTTAGGTTCAAACTATTTTCTTGGAGAAATTTCATACCTAACAAAAGCTCTTTCAGCTGTATTGCAGCTTGGGGTTACCATGGATTATTCAATCTTTTTATGGCACAGCTACACAGAGCAGAAAGAACGCTTTGCTGGTGACAAAAACCGTGCAATGGCACACGCTATTTCAAATACAATCAGTGCAGTTGTGGGAAGTTCTATAACGACCGTTGCAGGATTTATAGCACTTTGCTTTATGAGCTTTACCTTAGGTAAAGACCTTGGAATAGTTATGGCAAAGGGAGTAATATTCGGGGTAATAGGATGTGTTACAACTCTTCCTTCACTGATATTATTATTTGATAATGCTATTGAAAAAACAAAGCACCGTACACTTATAGGCAATATGAGTGGCGTTGCAAAATTTATAACAAAATATTCATGGGCGTTTTTAATTGCTTTTGTTATAATCGCGGTACCAGCTTTTTACGGATATACAAATTCAAAGGTTTATTATGATTTGGGCGAGGCACTGCCGGCTGATATGGAGTATGTTGTTTCAAACACAAAATTGAAAGATTCATTTGATATGGCATCTACCCACATGATTTTGGCAGATTCAAAAATGTCATCAAAAAATGCACAGAAAATGCTTAATGAGATAAACAATGTTGATGGTGTAAAATCTGCAATGGGTCTTAACTCATTAATCGGTGCGGATGTGCCTGAGGAAATTTTGCCGGATTCTGTTATTAAGCTTTTAAAGGGTGACAAATATCAGCTGATTCTGGTAAGTTCAGAATATAAGGTTGCAAGTGATTCTGTCAATGAACAGGTCACAAAAATTAATGATATCTTGAAAAAATACGACTCTAACGGAATGCTAATTGGTGAAGCACCTTGTACAAAAGACCTTATTAATGTAACAGACAGGGATTTTCAGGTTGTTAGTATAATTTCAATTGTTGCAATATTTATTATTATAGCATTGGTGTTAAAATCGCTTGCTCTACCGATTATACTTGTCGCTGTAATTGAATTTGCCATATTTATTAACCTTGGTATTCCGTATTATACTGGAACATCACTTGCTTTTGTTGCTCCGATTTGTATAAGTACAATCCAGCTTGGTGCAACTGTTGACTACGCAATTCTGATGACAACAAGATATAAAAAAGAACGGTCAAGGGGAAGAGAAAAGCACCAGGCTGTGCAGATAGCACTTTCAGCATCAATCCCATCAATTGTGGTAAGTGCACTTGGATTTTTTGCAGCTACCTTTGGCGTAGCGCTTTATTCAGATATTGATATTATCAGCTCAATGTGCAACCTGATGGCAAGAGGCGCAATAATAAGTATGTTCTCAGTTATATTGATATTGCCATCAATGTTTATGATGCTTGATAGGTTTATATGTTCAACCACTAGTGGCATTAAGCCAACAGGAGAAATAACAAATCAATTTGACGGGGGTAATTATAATGAAATCAAAAGTGAAATTAAGTAGAGTATTATCAGCAGGTATCGCTGCTGTTATGCTGGGGTATGGTACTGTTGCATTTGTTAGTGCACAGAGTAATAATACAGAAGATGACACGTCATCATCTGATTCAACAAATGTTGTAGCAACAGCTGAAAATGAATCAGTTAGTAAAGATGAAACTGTATATGTAATTGCAAATGCTGACGGAAGTGTTAAAAAAATAATAGTAAGCGATTGGCTTGCAAATACTATTGGGAATGATGTTATCAGTGATTTCACAGAATTAAATAATGTCGAAAACACTAAAGGTGACGAGAGCTTTACTATAAACTCAGATAATATCAATGAGTGGGATGCTCAGGGCAATGACATATATTATAAGGGAACAATTGAAAAGGAATTACCTGTTGAAATGTCAGTTGAATATAAACTGGATGATGAAGTAATATCACCTGATGAGCTGGCTGGTAAAAGTGGAAAGGTAACC
>QKDG01000195.1 GCA_003246805.1 Clostridia bacterium
GCTGTACATATCAGCATTATCACAAGCTGAAACACAGGCAACGCGTATTGAACAGCATTACCCTTGATATTTGAAAGCATCAGATAAACCTTTTTGATTATCTCAGTTGACGCAATTATACAAACAGCAAAAATCAACAGATTGCTGAACAAAATATATTTGCTTGTTGCATCCAATACATTATGGGTTGCGCCAAACATCGCTTTTAAATAATTAAATGCGGGAGATAAACCATCAATATCGAAAAATACCCAGCCTATAACGACGAGTAAAAAAGTATATGCCCTGCTGACAATAGCCGGCAGCTTTTCAAGAACTTTGCCAAAGCCAAGCCTCTCTATAATTATCAAAGCCCCAAAATACAAGCCCCAGATGATAAAATTCCAGCTTGCACCATGCCATAAACCTGTTAATGCCCATACAATAATAAGGTTGCGTATTGTTTTTGAGAGCCCTCCCCTGTTCCCCCCAAGTGGGATATATACATAAGAGCGAAACCACGAGCCTAATGTTATATGCCATCTGCGCCAAAATTCGCTGATGCTTTTTGCCACATAAGGATAATTAAAGTTTTCAGGGAAGTTAAAGCCAAGCATTTTTCCCATTCCTACTGCCATGTCAGAATATCCTGAAAAATCAAAATAAATCTGGAATGTAAATGCAAGTATTCCAATCCAGGCTGTTGCCATTGAAATCTGCGAATAATCCATTATTTTTATCTGCGACCATACAAGCCCGATATTATTTGCAAGGATGACTTTTTTGCCAAGTCCCCTGACAAAAAGCCCTATACCCTCTGCTATTTTGGTTGTATTGATTGTTCTGCTGTCTATTTCATTTGCTACGTCTTCATATCTTACGATAGGGCCTGCGACAATCTGCGGGAATAACGTCACATAAGACGTAAAGCTGATAATATTTTTTTGAACCTTGATATTTCTCAGATACAAGTCAATGGTATATGACATACTCTGGAAGGTATAAAAGGAAATACCAATAGGCAATGGCAAATGAGGGTCAATTATATTTGCACCAAGCAAACCGTTTATATTTGTAATGAAAAATGAGCTGTATTTGAACACTGCAAGCAACCCTAAGTTCATACAAACTGACACAAGCAAGAACACAGTTCGTAGCTTTGGGTTTTCATCAAATTTATGAATAAGCCGCCCGGCTGTATAATCAATCAGCGTTGAAATTATCATTATTATTATATAAAAAGGTTCGCCCCACGCATAAAAGAATAAACCTGAAATAAGTATAACTATATTTTTACCCTTCATCGGCACAATATAGTATAACAATAATACTATCGGCAGATAAAAATATATAAATGTAAGGCTTGAAAAAACCAAAACTATTCACTCTCCAATTTAAGTGACAAATCAATCTGAGTCACTTCTTTTTTGTATTCTTCTTTTGTCAGCATTGTATTTAAAACTTCAAGCAAACTTGTCGTCGTTAAAAGCTCCGGTAAATTATGCTTTTTTATTATAGCTTTTCTTTTAAGGCTACTGTTTTCCTTCCCTATAAAACCATCTTCATACAAATCAAGGCGTGTAATATTGTCAGCCTTAATATGATTTTCTTTGAAGAAAACACCTGCCTTTTCAAAGGACTCTAAAAGAAGCTGATTATTTATCCCCTCAACACCCAGTTTACCCTCCTTCGAAGGTTTTATCTTCCTTTTTTCCTTGCCCTTTATATCTGGTATATACACATTTATTATTGTGCCTTTATTAATTATCCCTTTAAGATAATTCCTGATTTTAAAGCCTGCTGTGTCTGAATCAGTAAGGATAATTATACCCTTATTCTCGGCAAAATATCGTATCAGCTCACATTTTTCCTTATCCTTAAAAATCGAATAGCCATTTGTTGTGATAATAACGCTGTCAATAAAAGACGAAAGCCTGATTTTATCATACTTACCCTCAACAATTACCGCCTGCTCCAACGAAATCAATAATCTGCACCCTTTATTTTTTATTTTATCAGCATTGCATGTATTGCTTTTTCTATAAGCAATCTTTGTGATGTTCTTGTTGATTTGACTGCAATATCTGTATCAGCAAGTATAGCTATGCAGTCCCTAAGTCTTTCTGCCGGGATATTCTTGCATTCCCGAAAAGCATTTTTTAACGCAAAATCTCTGGTATAAGAAAAATCCTTCGCTACCTCATTTTGTGAAATACCCTCATTAATAGCAACCCTTGCCCTGTATAAATCAATGAACGACATTGATATTGCGGATATTATCATAACAGTTTCTATCCGCTGCTCAAACAACTCATCGAGAAGCTGCATTGCTCGCTTAGCGTCAAACTGTACAACCGCTTTTGCAAGAGCAAATGAGTTTGAATCAAGCTGCTTTGCAACAAGTAAATCAATTGTTTCATTTTTTATCTCGCCATTTGATACATAATCACACAGCTTGTCTATCTCATTGTTTATAAGGTTAATGTTCGACAAGCATTGTGATGCAAGATATTCTGAGCTTTTTTTTGATATCGTAGCGCCTTTTTTATTAACAGTATCTGTTATCAGCTTAACAAGCTCAGCAGGCTTTTTATCGGTAAAATTACATACACTGCCTATTTTTGTGATAAAGCTAATCAGCTTATTGTTTTTTGGTTTTAGCTTATTCTTATTATTTAAAAGACTAATTCCTGTTATATTTATTATTACTGTTGTAGTATCCTGAACATTTGAGAGTATCCCACATAAATAATCAAAATCATCCTGATTAAGCTCATCAGCATCAAGGTCATTGATGGTTATACAAACCCTGTCAGAAAACATGGGCAAAGCCTCACAAACATCGGATAGAACCGATAAATCAAGGCTTTTACCATCAAAACTGTGCAGATTATATGTCTGCTCATCTTTTTTAACAAGCTTTGAAACAAGCTTTTTTGTGTATGCTTCGATTGATGCTATATCGCTTCCATAAAAATAGTAAAGTGTAGATATTTCGCCTGCTCTTATTGATTTTGCAAGCTCAGCCTCGTTAGCGTAAAGCATCGGTCATCCCCCTTATAACAAAATCACCGCTTGCAGATACATTTATTAAAATCACATTTTCTTCTTTATTATTTAATGACATAACAGTTGACGTATCATTTAAAAAGCAGGTGGCGTTGTTAGCAATTCTAATATTAAAATCTGAATCTTGAAAATTTTCATCATCAAAATCAAGAACAATATTGTAATCATAAAAAATAATCTGATAGGTACTTTCATCCAATAGATTTATCTGATAATCACTAAGTATGACGGTAGATTCTTCATCAAGGTTGCTTGATTTTGTAGATTTTGGTAGAATTGCTGGCTCTGTGCTGCAAAAGCAAACATTATCAACTTTACTGTTCAACGTATTGATATAAGAAGATACTGATTTTTGTGCATTTTTGTTCAAAAAAAGCACTTCAACATCATCAATTCCTTTTGAAGTAAGGAGCATGTTCACGTTATCAACAATTCTGCTACTGCCATCAATATCTATTATACAGGCTTGTGAGTTATTATTCAATATCAAAACTGAAGAATTATTTTTTGTTAAATAATAAATATCAAGCTTGTCCTTGTTGAAAACTGTGTAAATTGCTGAAGAAATCAAAAGCAAAAGAACACTTGAAAGAACCGCACTGATTAAAGCTTTTTTTGTTCTAAAAACATAAACCAATATGATAATAGCAATTGCAGATATTGTAAAAGTTCTGATAATAAAATCATATCCTAATGGTATATAAGTAAACGGAATTTTTGAAAAAAGCTTTGAAATATACAGCACCAATTTTGTAGCAGAACCAGCTATCAATAATAACGGATTTGCAAAAAGTGCAAGACCACCAGTTATCGCTACAAGAAAACAGCAGATTAAAGCAAGCGAGCATAATGGGACCAAAACAATATTGGATATCAAAGATATTAAGGAAACCTCATCAAAAAACAACA
>QKDG01000108.1 GCA_003246805.1 Clostridia bacterium
TGCGATAATTTCATCATCTAGAAGAATCGCCTCAACCTCAAAATGAAAGTTTGTTATGCCGTTATCATTTTTAATCAAATGCTGTATTATCTGCATTGCAAATTTTTTGTTGCTGTTGAAAGTTCTGTCAACAAACTTCACCTGCAAAACTTTCATTTCTATAAAAATATCAAGCTCTCTTTTTACTTTTTCAATGGGCGCATATCTAACACCCTTTTCAATCGAGGATAAGCAATACTTGCAACCGAAGGGGCAACCCCTTGATGCCTCATAATAACAAATTTTGTTTTTAAGCCCATTAAAATCCTTATATGGGAAAGGAAGTACACCAATTTGTAGCGCTTTGTTTTTATTGCTGATTAATATTTTATCATTGTCACGATAAAAAAGTGATGGCACTTTATCGTAGTTATTTCCGTTGTGAAGTGCTTTCATAAGCTCAGAGAAAGGAACCTCCCCCTCGCCTGCTATAACAAAATCACACTTAATTTCCTGCATTCTCTCTATCGGATTATATGAAACCTCAGGCCCGCCCAAAATAATTAAAGTTTTAGGCAGAACCTTTTTTATCAATACTGTCAGCTTGCTTATAATTTCAATATTCCATATATAGCATGAGAAGCCAAGAATATCTGGCTTTTTAATATAAATTTCTTTTAAAATATCATTTGTATAATTGTTGATTGTGAACTCTATTATACTAATTGTATAATTTGTGTTTTCTTCAACATAGCCCTTAATCAGCCTGATGGCAAGATTTGTGTGAATATATTTTGCATTGATTCCACAAAGAAGAGTTTTCATATTTCCTCCTAAAAATCTGATAGGCTTATTATATCACAAACAGAAAATTTGTTCAATTTAATTAAAATCAAAAAGCAGGCTAAAATAGCCTGCTTTCAGCTTGAAGAAAAAGATTTTTTCTTCAATTATATTATAAATTTAAGCATGTATTTGCGGGGGATATGCGGTCGCCCCCACACCCCTTCGCATCAAAATAATATTTTTTTGCAACTATAAAAGCAGGCTTAAAAAGCCTGCCTTTAAAAAAATAACTGCTAATTCTGTGCCACGTAAACGTCACTTTTTTCACGTTTAACAAGCTTTTCTACCTTAGAGCATGCTGTAAGTACAAGTAGTACAACCACAAATACTATAAAAAACAAAATCATACTGATTGCCTGTAAAATAATACTAATTTTTGCCATATTAGCCTCCTCCATAATAAACTCACTTAATTTTATTATAATTTCTGAATTTATATGCCAAGCTAAACTATTGTAAAAATCTTAATAAATTTTATTTGGTTCCGAAAATTCTGTCCCCTGCGTCCCCCAGACCAGGTACAATATAACAATTCTCGTTAAGCTTTTCATCAAGGTTCCCACAGAAAATTTCGATATCAGGATGTGCCTCACTCAAAGCCTTTAAACCCTCAGGTGCTGCGATAATTGACATGAATTTGATACTTGTGCATCCTTTTTGTTTTATAAAGTTAACCCCAGCAATTGCCGAACCACCTGTTGCCAGCATTGGGTCAAGAACAATTACGGTTCTTTCATCAATCTGGTCTGGCAGCTTGCAGTAATATTCATGTGGCTCATGTGTGTCATGGTCACGATACAAGCCAATATGCCCCACCTTTGCAGACGGAACAAGCGCAAGAATACCATTCACCATTCCGAGCCCTGCACGTAAAATGGGAACAATTGCAAGCTTTTTTCCTGCAAGCATCTTAACAGTTGCTTTCTGAATAGGTGTTTCAATTTCGACATCCTCAAGTGGCAAATCCCGCAATGCTTCATATCCCATCAGCATGGCGATTTCCTCAATCAAAACACGAAAATCCTTTGTACCTGTATGGATATCTCTCAGTAGAGAAATCTTGTGTTTTATCAGCGGATGGTCAAAAATTGTAATATTACTCATTTTAATAACTTCTTTCCTTATTTGTTTTTTACGTCTTCCTCTTTTGGAAGAACAAGATTAGCTATTACGCCAATTACTACTGCTACAAACAAGCCTGAAATTGTGAGCGCCTGGCTGCCTACGTTGAATGTCAATCCACCCAAAGCATTAATTCCAAGCCCTAAAACAAGAATTAATCCTACAATAACTAAGTTTCTTGAATGTGTAAAGTCTAAATCTGATTCAGCCAAAGTTCTGATACCGATAGCTGCAATCATACCAAACAGCATTATTTCAACTCCGCCTTTTACAGGAACAGGAATAGTCTGCAATACAGCACCAAACTTGCCGAACAAAGCAAGTATAATTGCAAATACTGCTGTTATTCTCAATAGCAATGGGTTATAGTTCTTTGTTGTTGCAAGAACGCCAGTGTTTTCAGAATATGTTGTATTTGGCGGGCCACCCACAAGGCCGGCAAATATAGTAGCAAGGCCATCACCCAGCAATGTTCTGTGAAGCCCTGGGTCTTTTAAGAAGTCTTTTCCTACAACTGTGCCGTTTGTTGTGATATCGCCGATATGCTCCATAAATGTTACAAGTGCGATGGGGGCAATTGATAAAATAATTCCCCAGTCAAATGACGGTAAAGATATAAACGGAACGCCATTTGCATCGGTTGTTTGTAATGGTATGTTGATCCAGGCAGCATTTTGAACAGCGCTGAAATCCATTGCGAAGATGCCAAAGGCATTCAGGATAACGCACAGCAAATAGCCTGCTGCAAGTCCTATTAGAATAGGAACTATTTTGAAAAAGCCTTTTGCGAAAATTGTGCAGATGATTACAACTGCCAATGTGAACAACGCAATTAACAGGCTTACACCGAGCTCCTTCGTCATCATAACTGATGAGCCGGAAACTGATACAATGTTAAGACAATCCTTTATAGCTATTGCTGATAGCTGAATACCGATAACAACAATAACCGGGCCGGTAACAACTGGCGGAAATACCTTTTTGATTCTGTCTGTTCCCACAATATATGCGATTACAGCAAAAACAAGGTAAACTATACCTGCTGCGATTACACCACCCTGAACCTTGCTCAATCTTTCAAGGTCATAAATTGTTGCACCGTCAGCAGACTGTGCAATTATTCCGATAGCACCAAGAAATGCAAAGGATGAACCTAAGAATACAGGAACCTTTCCTTTTGAGCAAATATGGAATATCAATGTTCCCACACCTGCGCTGAACAATGCAACAGATGGATTTAGTCCTGTAATCAACGGAACAAGTACGGTAGCGCCAAACATAGCAAAAAGATGCTGGATACTAAGTAAATAGTCTTTTGCCTTTAAATCTGACATTATTATTCTCCTTTTACGTTTTATCTTTACTATTTTAGCAAATTCAGATGAAATTATCAAGTTATTTGCATAAAAAAACAGAAAATAATATTGATTATTTGACTTTTTGACTATTATCGCACAAACGAGGCTTTTGGCTTGTTTAGCCAAAAGCCTGATTTTATATATTACTATACAAGCCTATATAAAGCTTTGCAGAGTTATTCCAGCTGAAATCCTCACGCATTCCGTGACTAACAAGCTTTCCCCATAACATTCTTTTGTCATAATATGCCCTTGCTCTTATAAGCGCACCAAGCATGTCGTGAGCGTTATATGTTTTAAAGGTGAATCCGTTTCCGTTTTTACCGCCACAATCCACAATACTATCCTTTAACCCACCTGTTTCTCTCACTACTGGAATAGTACCGTATCTTAAAGCAACCATTTGTGCAAGGCCACAAGGCTCACTCTCTGAGGGCATTAGGAATATATCTGCACCCGCATAAATCTTCCTTGCAAGCTCTGGCTCAAAGCCAATAGTAACACTCACCCTTTCAGGATATCTGTACATCATTTCTTTAAAGAAATTTTCATAAATAGCTTCGCCCGAGCCTAAGATAACAAATTTATAGCCAAGGTCAATAATA
>QKDG01000116.1 GCA_003246805.1 Clostridia bacterium
CACGAGGCAAGTGGTGGATGGTTCTGGTGGGGAGAAAGCGGAAAAGATGCTTATCTTTGGCTTTGGGACTTATTGTACAAAAGGCAGACGGAATACTTTAAGCTTAACAATCTGATTTGGGTATGGAATGCTCAGTCAGCCGACTGGTATGTGGGGGACGATAAGTGCGATATTATTTCTGCCGATATTTATACAGGTGTGTCAACACAGGGCAGCCAAATTAACACCTTTTTGCAGCTTTATAAAATTTCAGATACAAAAATTATAGCTTTGTCTGAATGTGCAAACCCACCGGGTATTGATAATATGCTTAGGGACAAAGCAATGTGGTCATGGTTTGGGGTATGGAAAGGCGATTATATTGTTGATGAAAACGGGGAATTCTCTGAAAAATATCAGACAAAGGAACAGCTGATAAATACATATAATAATAAAAACACCTCTTGATAAACTACCGGATTTTAATAAATAAAAAAACAGGGGTAATTATACCCCTGTTAGAGTGTCTAAAAACTTTGATTTTTGTGCGAAGGGGTGCGGGGGCGACCGCAAAGCCCCCGAAAATACGCACTTTATTTTATAATAAAGCTGTCGAATAAGACTTTTTATACAAAAAAAACAGGGGATAAAATTACCCCTGTTTTTTTGTTTTAATTGTTTTTATAAGTATCTGAGAACAGCAACAACTTTTCCGATTATGCTGACTTCATCAGCTATTATTGGGTTCATTTCATCATTTTCTGGCTGCAATCTGTATTTTCCGTTTTCCTTAAAAAAGCGTTTTACAGTTGCTTCTTCATTTTCAACAAGAGCAACAACAATATCCCCGTTTTCAGCGTAGCTGTCTTTTTCTACTATAACAATGTCATGGTTAAGAATCCCAACATTTATCATGCTGTCACCGCGCACTTTTAACGCAAAAAGCTCATCCACATAATTCTTTTGGGGATAAAAGCTTATGTAGTCTGTTATATCCTCAATTGCGGTTATAGGCATACCAGCAGTGACTGTTCCCAAAAGTGGGACTCTCACAGGGCCGCGCCCTGCAAGCCTGATGGCTCGGTTCTGGTTGCTGCCCTTTTCAAGCAGGCCATGGTCTGTCAACGCCTGAATTCGCCTGTGTGCTGTTGAGGTTGACTTATAACCAAACTCCTTGCATATTTCACGGACTGTTGGTGCAAAGCCCTGTTCTATCTGTTTTTTTATAAACTCAAATACCTGCAATTCCTTAACTGTCAAGCTCATTTTAGTTTCCCCTTTCCATCCTCATTTTTTTCGAAAGCTTTTTTGCAACCTTATATACATCGCCACAGCCGAGTGTAATTACAAGGTCACCTTCCTGAACATTCTTGAAGGTATAGTCAACCACCTCGTCAAAGGTATCAAACCATTCGCAGCCCGGGATTTTTTCAGCCAAATCCTTTGCGTAAATATTATACGTATTCTTCTCGCGTGAGCCCATAATTTCAGTAAGAACAGCCTTGTCGGCTATTTTCAAAACCTCTGCAAAATCATCTAAAAGTGTAAAAGTGCGTGAATAGGTGAATGGCTGATGAATTGCCCAAACCCTTTTATATCCAAGGCTTTTTGCCGCTGTCAGTGTAACTTTAAGCTCTGCTGGGTGATGTGCATAGTCATCTACAATTGTCACGCCATCAACCACATCAATTTTCTCAAACCGCCTTATAGCACCCCTGAATGTTTGTAGCCCAAGCTTTATTCCGTCGGTGCTTACGCCTGTATAAAGTGCCGCCGCTGCTGCTGCAACTGCGTTTAATACATTATGCCTGCCGGGAACGTGTATCGTTAAATCACAAAGCTTTTCGCCTTTATACATCAGTGAAAAATCAGTTTCCATCCCTTTTGATACAATGCCTGCCGGATAATAGTCATTTTTATCCTCAAAACCAAATGTTATGATATCCTTGCCTGTTATCCCCTCAACTGCTCGCATTGAGTTTTTGTCATCACCATTTACTATTATTGCTCTGCTTGTTTTATTACAGAAATTGGCAAAAGATATAATAATATTATCTAATGTTTTAAAATAGTCCAAATGGTCTTCATCAATATTTAGTATAATTGATATATCCGGTGATAGCTTTAAAAAGGTGTCAACAAACTCACAAGCCTCACAAACGAAAATATCACTCTTGCCTGATTTTCCACTGCCACCTATGCTGGGTAGCTTACCGCCGATAACACAGGAAAGGTCGATGCCTTCCTCAACGCACATCTGAACAAGCATTGACGTTGTTGTAGTTTTGCCATGTGTCCCACTCACACATACTGCTTTATTGTACCACGTTGAAACAAGCCCTAAAAGTTCACTTCTTTCAAGAACAGGCACCCCTGAGCTCTTTGCCGCTATAAGCTCCGGATTGTCGCTCATAATCGCTGCTGTGTGAACGATTAAATCTGCACCTTCGATATTCTCTGCTGCCTGCCCTGAATAAACGGGGATTCCCATTTCTCTTACTGCTTGCAGAGTTTCTGTTTCGTTGTTGTCTGAGCCTGTTAGGTAATAACCCTGAGAATGAATAATCTGTGCCAGAGGATACATCCCAGAGCCACCTATTCCGATAAAGTGTATATGTTTTTTATCTTTTAATATATTATTTAAGTTCATCAACAAAACCTGCCTTTGCCTTTTTAATATGTAACATTTATATTATATTACAACTAACAAATAAAATAAACACTTTTTTGTAAAAAACTGAATATAATTCCTAAGATTGCTGAATAATATTTCAAAGGAGATGTGATTAATGACAATTACCGACATTAGAATTAGAAAAATAATCCCAGAGGGGAGACTTCGCGGAGTAATCAGTATTACTATTGATGGCGAGCTTGCAGTTCACGATATTAAGATTGTGCAGGGCGACGAGAGATTATTTGTTGCTATGCCAAGCAGAAAAGATGACAGTGGCGTATTCAGGGATATTGTTCATCCTATAACGCCTGAGGCACGTCAGCAGATAGAAAACGAGATTTTAGGCGCGTTTTTAGCTGAGGTTGAGGCAAGAGAAAATCAGCCGCAAGAAAATATCTAATCAAAAAAGCAAGGGTTACCCCTTGCTTTTTTTATTTGCCTAAAAGCCTTGCAAGCTTTAATATTGCTATCTGTGTTTTTGCATCATTTATCTCATTATTCATTACCATTTCAAGTGCCTTTTGAAATGGTATTTTTTCTACATCCAAAAACTCATCTTCATCAAGCATCTGATTTTCAAAGGTTAGCCCCTTTGCATAATACATGTATATTTTTTCTGTCAGGTATCCTGTTGTAGGATACATAACCCCAAGATATTCAAAATGCTCGGCTACTGCGCCGGTTTCCTCTAAAAGCTCTCTTTTCCCACAAAGATAATGGTCCTCGCCTTTATTCAGCTTTCCCGCAGGGATTTCAAGCAGGACTTCTTTAAAAGGGTATCTGAACTGCTTTACGAAAATAATCTCATCTTTATCCGTTAAAGGGACAACACAAACACCACCATTATGGTGAACAACCTCACGGACTGATGTCTTTCCGTTTTCTAATTCGACAGTATCCTTAGTTACTTTTATAACTATTCCGTCGTGGATAACCAAAGAGTCAAGCGTTTTTTCATACAAATGCATAAACTTATTTACCTTTCCTTATTATTGGTATATATCCTTAAAAAAATAAATATTTTATAATATAATTTATTTTTAGGAGGAGTTTATTTGATTAACAGTGTATACGGCAATACTCATTTAGATGTGAGCGTTTCCTCAGAAATAATAAATATCGCCTCGCAAAATCCTAATTCCAATATTAAAATTCTGCACAATGATAACCTCGACCCCCTTGCCTACGCAATAGGCTTTGGTTGCAAAACAAATTCAAGTATTATTGTCGGGGGTTTGAATGAAGATGATGTTTTTTCACAAAACTTACTGTTATCTGTTGCAAGAGCTATCAGCCATGCACAAGAGGAAAACACCTGCATATTTGACTTTAATGTCAATAAGATTTTTTCAAAAAACGGATTATGGTTAATCCCTAAATTTTGTAGCCTAAGCAACAAAACCTCAGCAATTATCAATATAATTGAGAAATTTGACCCTAAGCAGTTAATTGAGTTAAAGCCGTGTGGAGAGAAAATCTCATATTATTCCTCAAAAAGCAACGGTTCTTCCGCAAGGCTTTTCTCGTATATTCTGGC
>QKDG01000008.1 GCA_003246805.1 Clostridia bacterium
GCCTGCTAAAACAATCCCTTTCATTTTGACCTCCAAATATCATAATGCTTATTTTTGCATACTTATCAATGTTAATTACTACACTATTATAATGTTTTACCCTCTTATTGTCAATATTTTATGTGAATATCATTTGTGGGGGGGTGCGGTCGCCCCCACACCCCTTCGCATCAAAAATCATAGTTTTTCGACATTCTAAGGTGCAGAAAATTCTGCACCTTTTTGTGCTCAATTAAACCAGTATTTTGCTTATTCCTTTATACTTTTCTTCTTTAAATAAATCAGAGAAATCAAAGGTGGAAAAATAATCAGCAGGGGTTTCAGCACGCCTGATTAGTTTAGTCGTTCCGTCTTCCTTTAATAAAACCTCAGCAGAACGTAGCTTTCCATTATAATTGTATCCCATTGCAAAACCATGTGCGCCTGTATCATGAATAACCAGAAAATCACCTACGCTTATCTCAGGAAGAATTCTGTCGATAGCAAATTTATCATTATTCTCACAAAGCCCACCTGTAACATCATATTTGTGGTCAGGCTCTGCGACTTCCTTTCCAAGCACTGTAATGTGATGATAAGAGCCATACATAGCAGGCCTCATCAGATTTGCAGCACAGGCATCAACCCCGATGTAATCCTTGTGAA
This sequence comes from Clostridia bacterium, assembly GCA_003246805.1. Lineage (GTDB taxonomy): Bacteria > Bacillota > Clostridia > Oscillospirales > Ruminococcaceae > SZUA-444. The sequence continues at coordinate 646 of QKDG01000008.1, forward strand.
TATGCTTTTCGTGAATAACTTTTGTAATTAGATGCCCGTATGGAGCAAGCATAAAACGCCCAAGCTCAGTAAAAATCGAAACATCCCCCATGCCGGCTGGAATCATAATATCTTCAAAAGCTTTTCTTACTTCATCACCTATCAGCATTATGTCGTTTGGTTCTTCATCTGGCTTATAATTCACACCTACTCCACCACTTAAATTGATGAATTTTATTTCTGCACCTGTTTCATTTTTAAGCTCAACAGCTGTTTCAAACAAAATTCTTGCAAGCTTTGGATAATACTCGGTAGCAACAGTGTTGCTTGCTAAAAATGCATGGATACCAAAATTTTTTACTCCCTTTGCTTTTAGCTTAACAAAAGCCTCTGTCATCTGCTCACGGGTTAAGCCGTATTTAGCTTCGCCAGGGTTGTCCATTATTCTGTTCTCGATTTTAAAGTGCCCACCTGGATTATAACGGCAGAAAACAGTTTCAGGCATTCCTGCAATTTCTTCAAAATAATCAATGTGAGTAATATCATCAAAATTTATGTAGGCATTAAGCTTAGCCGCAAGTGCAAAATCCTCCTTAGGGGTAACGTTTGACGAAAACATTATTTCTTCACCAAAAAATCCGCAGGCATCGCTCATCATCAGCTCAGTCAGGGAGGAACAGTCAACTCCACAGCCCTCATCCTTCAAAACTTTGAGTATATATGGATTAGGTGTCGCTTTTACTGCAAAATACTCCTTAAAGCCCTTGTTCCAGCTAAATGCTTTTTGTAATCTTCTTGCGTTTTCTCTGATTCCCTTTTCGTCATAAAGATGAAAAGGAGTAGGGTATTGCCTTGCCATTTCTTCAACTTGTTGTAGTGTTACAAAAGGTTTCTTCATTTTTGTCCTCCATTAAAAACTATATTTTTTATTAATCAATCCAGAAGTTTATTTTATCATCTGCATAAATCAGCTTAACCTTTTTTTGTGAAAAAAAGCTATTGATTGTTTCATATACTCCATCAGCAAGCAAAGCGCTGTTTAGTGCCTCTATCCATAAAGACTGCTTGCCACAGGCATCACGCAGATGCACCTTTGCATTTTTGTCTTCAAGCAGCTTGTTCAAATTGATAATTTCGTTGATGCCGATAATGCACATGCTATTTTCCCTCTTTATCCTTCAATTTTCCCTTGATTGCTTTTATAATTATTTTCAGCACCTTTATTCGTGCATATTTTTTGTCATTTCCCTCGATAACATGCCACGGTGCAAAATCTGTTGAGGTTCTTTCTGTCATTTCATCCACTGCCTGCTCATAATCATCCCATTTTTCACGATTACGCCAGTCCTCGTCTGTGATTTTCCACTTTTTTTCGGGATTTTTCTGCCTGTCATCAAACCGCTTTTTCTGCTCATCCTTGTTGATTTGAACCCAGAATTTCAGTATTATACAGCCGTTGTCATAAAGCTCTTTCTCAAACTCATTGATTTCCTGATACGCCTGATTCAAACGATTGTCTGTTATAAGCTTTTCTACCCTTTCAACAAGAACTCTGCCGTACCACGTTCTATCAAAAATAGAAATATAGCCTTTTGCCGGCATCTCTCTCCAAAATCGCCATAGATAATGCTTGCTTTTTTCAAGCTCATCAGGGGCAGAAATCGGCTTTGCATCGTATCCGCGTGGGTCAAGCGCCTTTGAAACACGCCTAATAGCGCCACCCTTGCCCGCTGCGTCCCAGCCTTCAAAACAGAATATAGCAGGTATTTTTTCTTGAAAAAGCCTGCACTGCAAATCTGAAAGCTCTTTTTGGAGCTCATCAAGTTCGCTTTTGTATTTTTCCTTTTCAGTTTCCTTTGATAAATTTATTTCGGATAGTTTTTTAACCGGGCTAATTCCAAAGGATTCAAAGCTGAAATCACTTGCTTTTAAATTGGCATTTACTTTTTCTGATGATAATTTCTCTTTTATCTTTTTTACAACTGTTCTGAATATTTTAAGCTTTGTGCTATTTTTATCAAATGAGGGAATTATGTTCCAGCCAGAATACTCCGTATCTGTGTTATCGAGCATTTTATCAAAGGCCTTGTAATAATCCTCATAATATTTATTTTGTTTTAAATCACGCTCAGTCACCCTAAAGCTTGTCAGCTTGTTTTTCTTTAACGTTTCAAGCCTTTTTTGCTGCTCTTTTTCATCAATAAGCAAGAAGAATTTAATAATCAGATAGCCATCATCTGTGAGCTGCCTTTCAAAAATATTTATGCTGCGATAGCGGTTTTCACAATCCTTTTTTGACAATCCGTCTTCCATCTGCGCAATTGCAGTTTCCTGATACCAGCTGCGGTCAAGAATTTCAATCTGCCCTTTTGATGGTATCTGCATCCAGTATCTCCATAACGAAGGCATTGAGTTTTCGGCATCGCTTTTTCTTGAATTAGCCTTAACGTTGAAGAAACGAGGGTCAAGGTCAGCAATAAGCTCAGCAATGGCAGTTCCCTTTCCGGAAGCACTAAAACCCTCAAACACTATTATTACAGGGAGCTTTTCTTCCTTAATTTTTTGTTGAAGCAAAATAAGCTCATTGTTCAAAAAATCAAGTTCCTTTTTAAATTCTTTTTCTGAATAATCTGCATCAGCTATAATATTATCAAGCAAAGCTATCTCCCCCTTTATATCAATAATTAAGCAACGCCTTTTTCTCATTAAAATCAGGCATATAGAATTTAACCATATTCCAGAACTCTTTTGAATGATTCAGATGCTTTAAATGGCACAGCTCATGCAACGCAACATATCTTATTGCATCTATATCATAATATATAAGCCTTTTATTAAAAGAAATATCCCCTTTTGAGCTGCAACGCCCCCAGCTTTTATGCAGATTTTTTATCTTAAAGCTGTTTATTTTGACATTCATCATCACAGAAAACTCGCTTATTATTTCAGTCAAGCAATCTTCAAGCAGTTTATTCAAAAACTTTTCAGCTATTGTATTTGCACTGCCCCTTAAAATATGTATATACAAAAAATCCTCAGCAATTTCTGCATTGTTTTTGTTGGAATTCTCGATTATCCTTATTTTATAAGCTTTGCCCAGAATATATATTGGCTTATCATCCTCATATTCTGGCTCTTTTATAGTTTTTGGCTTGTCCAAAAGCTTTTTCTTAATCCAGCCCTGCTTTTGAACAACAAAATTTTCAATACTTTTAATTGGGAATACTTTGGTAGTTTTTACAACAACCTCGCCGTCAACAATACACAAATAGGTATT
>QKDG01000175.1 GCA_003246805.1 Clostridia bacterium
CTTTGTAGCGTTCTTTTGCTTGCTAACCATTTCAACCCATTCATCAAGTGATGGCTCTTTGTTTTCAAGCATCAGGTGCTCACAAACGATATCGGCAAGCCCTTCATTTTCAAGCATCAAAGGTACTTCATATAACGAAGGCGCAGTTAAGTTCTGAATAACGTCCTTAGAACGAACATTGCAGAAAAGGCTGATTTTTTGCCTCATTTCAACAGGAATTTCCTGTTCACTTCTAAGAACAAGTATATTTGGCTGTATACCAAGTGATAAAAGCTCCTTTACCGAATGCTGTGTAGGCTTCGATTTAAGCTCGTTTGAGCCTGAAATATAAGGAACAAGAGTAACATGGATAAAAATAGCATTCTCTCTGCCGACTTCAATAGCAGCCTGCCTTATAGCCTCTAAAAAAGGGGTGCTTTCAATATCCCCGACAGTACCACCTATTTCAGTAATAACAACATCTGAATTTTTATCCTTGCCGACACGATAAACCTTATCCTTTATTTCATTTGTAATGTGAGGAATAACCTGAACAGTTCCGCCAAGATAATCACCACGACGCTCCTTGTTCAAAACATTCCAATATATCTTTCCTGTTGTCACGTTTGAATTTACTGACAAATTCTCGTCAACAAACCTTTCGTAATGGCCAAGGTCAAGGTCGGTTTCAGCACCATCATCAGTTACAAAAACCTCACCATGCTGGTAAGGGCTCATTGTACCTGGGTCAACATTAATATAAGGGTCAAATTTCTGTAAGGTTACACGATATCCCCTTGCTTTTAATAATCTACCTAAAGAAGCAGCTGTAATTCCTTTTCCTAATCCTGAAACAACTCCGCCAGTAACAAACACATATTTAGTTGGCATAAATACATTCCTTTCAATGACAACAGTAATACTACCACTATTTAATAATAAATAAAAATACAATACATATTATTTTACTATTTTTATCAACAAAAAGCAAGTTTATTTTTTAAAATTTTATTTTTATATATAATGCAGTTGTGTTACCTTTGACAACAAAATGTGAATGTTTGAAAATCTGTTGGATATATAGTCCACAACTTTTGATTCCAAAAACTTTGGGTATTTATCCTCACTGCTTAAAGGGATACGTATTGCAACAGTGGTTCCCTTATCCTCTTTTGTTGATATAACCATAGTTGACTGGAAGGTTTTGCAGAATTCCTTAATAATGTTAAGGCCATATCCACATCTGTTATCTGTAAGATAATCAGGAAGATAGGTGTTGCTGTTTTTGTTAAGATAATCAAGTGTATCATTTGCTATTCCGCTGCCGTTATCTGAAAAAATCAAAACAGCATTGGAACTTGTGGCTTTAAGGCTGATAGAAATTTCCTTCATATCTTCAATATTATTCTCAATAGAATTTACAATAACATTCATTAGCATGACGACAAATCTGTCAGTATCCACATCAATGTATATATCATCTTCACAGGTAAAATTAATTTTTATATTATCCGGGGTTAAGATATATTCTATATATTTAAAAATCTCTTTCAAAAAATGCTTTGCGTTTAGCGTAACAATATTGAAAATGCCAAATGCATATTTTGTTATCTCGGTCGGGTTTAAAATAGCCGCTAAAATCTTATAGCAATAATTTGCTTGATTGTTTAAAACTTTAAGCTCATTATACATCTCTTTGTCTTCAAATACGGTTTGCAGCAGTGTTATTGTGCTTAAAATGCCAGATAAATGTGTTCTTACATTAGCAAAACAGCCTATGTGATGTGATGCAAAGTCCTTATTTACATAATGCTTGAAGATTTCTCCCACAGAAAGAAACTGTGTGACGTAGCCATAAATCTCATCATCGTCGTCGCTTATAGCGAGGAAAGAAACGGAGTATTTGTGCCCCTTTATATCAATAGGGAAAGCAAAATCATCGTGCTTTTCTGCCAGAATATCTTTGTCAACAAAACTTGATAATGATTTTTTGGGGAAGAACCCAAGGATTTCATCAGAATTAGTCCATACAATATTAGTATCAGTATCAACGAGCAAAACAGGAACCTTGCTGTTTTTATAAACGGTTTTTACTGATTCTATAATTTCATTTTTTTCTTTAGTTTTCATAAAAAACACCTACCTTGAGTTTAATGTTCCCAAAAATCAACATATTACAGTTTATAATATTTAAGGGAAAAAAGCAATGTTTTTTACCTTAATATTCAAATTTTACATATAGTTTAAATTAAACAAAATAATCAGTAATAATACATCTTTTTTTATTTATAATAATATTGTATATTTAAAGTTTTTGTAAATGATGAAAAAACTTAAAAATAATAAGTTAATTTTTTATCAAAGTGCTTGCAAAAATTGATATATTAAGGTAAAATAAGAATGAAATTTTTTTAGGAGGATTATTAATATGGCAGTTAAAGTTGCAATTAATGGTTTCGGACGTATTGGACGTCTTGCATTCAGACAAATGTTTAATGCAGAGGGTTATGAAGTTGTTGCTATCAACGACTTAACAAGCCCAAAAATGCTTGCTCATCTATTAAAATATGATTCAGCACAAGGCAGATATGCTCTTGGTGATACAGTTGTTGCTGGCGAAGATTCAATCACAGTTGACGGCAAAACAATCAAAATCTATGCTGAAAAAGATGCTAAGAACCTACCTTGGGGTGAAATCGGTGTTGACGTTGTATTAGAGTGCACAGGTTTCTATGTATCAAAGGCTAAATCACAGGCTCATATTGATGCTGGTGCTAAAAAGGTTGTTATTTCTGCTCCTGCTGGTGATGACCTACCAACAGTTGTATTTAGCGTAAATGAAAACATTCTTACAAAAGATGATACAATCATTTCTGCTGCTTCATGCACAACAAACTGTCTTGCTCCAATGGCTGACACACTTAACAAATTTGCCCCAATCCAAAGTGGTATCATGACAACAGTTCACGCTTGGACTGGTGACCAGATGACTCTTGACGGACCACATCCAAAGGGCGACCTAAGAAGAGCAAGAACAGCTTCATGCAACATTGTTCCTAACTCAACTGGTGCTGCTAAGGCTATCGGTCTTGTTGTTCCTGAACTAAATGGCAAGCTAATCGGCTCTGCTCAGCGTGTTCCTGTTCCAACTGGCTCAACAACAATTCTTGTTGCAGTTGTTAAGGGCGAAAACGTAACAAAAGCTGGCATCAACGCTGCAATGAAGGCTGCATCTTCTGCTTCATTCGGTTATACAGAAGAAGAACTTGTATCATCAGATATTATCGGAATCACTTATGGTTCACTATTTGATGCAACACAGACAATGGTAACAAAAATTGCTGATGATTTGTATCAGGTTCAGGTTGTTGCATGGTATGACAACGAGAACTCATACACAAGCCAGATGGTTAGAACAATCAAATACTTTGCTGAGCTTGCATAATTAATCCTATATAGAAAAACTCCCTGAGATAATCCTCAGGGAGTTTTTAATTACAGTTCAGCTGAAATATCAATTGCTAACGTATTTTCATCAATTTTTTCTACTTTATATCTTATTGTAATCGTCGATGCATTTTTGACATTTGCCAGTAGTATTTGTAACAAATTCCATAATATTAATCTTCTTCTATGAAGTATAGATTTAGTATATCTGTATTTAAAAATTATGAAAATATTGAATCTATTGTTATGTTGAATTTTGACATATTAAAGTGTAAAAATAAGAATAGTAACATCGCATTATCTCAAACTGACCTCACAAATCGACAATTTCAAATTGCACATTAATATTCTAAAGCATGAGCTTGAATCTCTTGCAAGATGTTTTCTCACAAGTATATTGTCTTTCTTCCAATCCGAAGAAGGCAAGAAAGAATTTGAAGAATGGAAAA
>QKDG01000014.1 GCA_003246805.1 Clostridia bacterium
GTAACGGAACGCTTATCAGGATTGTTGAATAAATCTGGAGGGGTTTAATGCTTGAGGCTTTAAAAAATGCACTTAAAAGTATATTCCGTAATAAGTTGCGCTCGTATCTTACGGTAGGGGGAATATTTATCGGAGTATTATCAGTTGTTGTTATTTCTTCAATTGGTGAAACAGGTAAAACAACTGTTGATAATCAGCTGGTAAATATGGGAATGGACAGTATTGTAATAACAGGCGATAAAAGCAACGAAACAGGCTTGTGTGATGAAGATTTACAGGTTGTCAAGCAGGTGTCATCAGTATCTAACGCCATGCCGGTAATGTACCTTATGTCAGATACTGAAATACTGAGCCAGATAAACGAATGTATGCTTTGGGGCATAAATGAGGATGCGGACAATGTGATACAGCTACAAGCCGTATACGGCAGGCTTATTAACAAAGGTGATATTTTGTCAAAATCACGTGTTTGCGTTATTGATGAGAAGATAGCAGTTGAGAATTATAAAAGAGCAAACATTGTCGGCAAAAAAATTCAGGTGAGAATTAACAATAGCTATGAGGAATTTGAGGTCGTAGGAATAGTTAAAAATGGGGTAAATGTTTTGCAGAATATGCTTGCAGGAATAATACCAAACTTTGTTTACATCCCCTATACAACAATGGACGATTTGTCAAGCCAGTCATACTACGACCAGATTGTAGTAAAGCTGAAAAACGGAAATGAAATGACGAATATTTCCGACGATATTTCTCACGCTATTACAACAAACCGAGCATTCCCTACTGAGCTTCGTGTAGAAAATCTATTAAAGCAACGGCAGCAGCTTAATGATATACTTGGGATTATAACCATTGTTCTTTCAGCAATTGCTGCAATTTCTCTTGTAGTTTCGGGCTTGTCTATAATGACAGTAATGCTTGTTGCAGTAAACGAAAGAACAAGGGAAATCGGGATAAAAAAATCTATCGGTGCTACAAACGCGGATATCATGTTTGAGTTTTTGATTGAATCAATTCTCATTACCGTTATCGGTGGTTTGCTTGGCTCTTTATTTGGAATTTGTGTTTCTTATATAGGGTGTGGACTATTTTCGCTTGTAGCAACAATAAATTATTTCCAGATATCGCAGATACTGCTCATTACTATTATCATCGGATTGACATTTGGTGTTTATCCTGCATATAAGGCGTCAAGGTTGAAGCCGGTTGATGCTTTAAGATATGAATAGAAAAATAAAGCTCCTTCGGAATTTAACCGAAGGAGCTTTATTTTTTGTAAGCTTTATTTTTCAGGTGTTATTAGCAGCCACAGCCATCGTTACAGCCACAGCCACCGAAACCATTACCGCAGCAGCAGAAGAAAATTACTACAAGGATAATAATCCACCAGCAACTATTATTTCCACATCCAAATCCACAACCGTTCATGAAAACAGCACTCCTTTTAATATAATGTATAGTAAAACTCCACTTTTTTTTTTGAAACCCACTTTACCTGGGTCTCTTAGTTTTGTTTTATAGTATAGTTTATGGTATAAAGATAAATGTGTTACAATTTTTATTGCTTTTGCTGATACACTTTGAAAATTTTTTCTTTAATATATCCCCTTTTTATTGCACTAACATAATATATTAATATCAAATTACATTTGAATGTTTAACACGCTTAATTTTGCCAAATATTATATAAACGCAAGAAATAATATTAGCTTTATTTCTCATATACTTTAAAAGACTATGCTGCTTTTGTATAAAATGTGGCGGATTGGAGATTTTAATGAGCAATTTTAATCTTGAAAATTTTACTCACAAGGCAAATTCTGCAATAGGCAGAGCTTTTTCTTTGGCAGGTGAGCTGGGCCATACCTATGTAGGAAGCGAGCACATCCTGTTGGGGCTTTTAGATGAAGGGACTTCTACCGCTTATACTATCTTGAATAAAAATGGAGTTAGCATATCGCAGGTTAAAGCAAAAATCATCGAAATTGTGGGGAAAGGTGACCCTTGCATTTTAAACCCTGATTTGCTTACCCCTACTGCTACAAAAATTCTCAGCAATGCGATAAAAATCTCACAGAACACTAATTGCCGTTTTGTTGGAAGCGAGCATCTGCTAATGTCGTTGGTGAGAGAAACAAATTCATGTTCGAGCAGTATTCTTCGTGACCTTGATATAAGTATAACAAAAATTTATAATGAGTGTTCCAGTATTCAGAACAACAGCCTCCCCCCTTTGACTCAGCAGAACAACAGGAATATCAAGCTCCCGAACCTTGAAAAGTTCGGCAAGGAGCTAACAACTAAGTCAGCCTGCATTACCTTCGACCCTGTTATTGCAAGAGAAAAAGAGATTGAAAGAATTATTCAGATACTTTCACGCAGGACAAAAAACAACCCCTGCCTTATAGGAGAAGCAGGTGTGGGAAAAACTGCAATTGTTGAGGGCCTGGCTCAAATGATTATAAAGGGAGATGTTCCTGAAAATCTTATAACAAAGCGAATTTTTATGCTTGATATTAGCCAGTTGCTTGCAGGGGCTAAATATCGTGGCGATTTTGAAGAAAGGGTTAAGCTTTGTATTGAAGAAGTTACAAGCACTAAGAATATTATACTTTTTATTGACGAAGTTCACACCATTGTGGGAGCTGGTGCTGCCGAGGGCGCAATAGATGCCGCCAATATTATCAAGCCACAGCTTGCAAGGGGCGAATTGCAGATTATCGGTGCCACCACATTTGATGAATATAAAAATAATATAGAAAAAGATAGTGCTCTTGAACGACGTTTCCAGCCGGTTATTGTAAACGAACCGACCGAAGAAAACACAATAAAAATATTGACGGGTATTGCACCAAAATACGAGGAGCACCACAACCTGACAATAACGAGTGAGGCTATCAATGCAGCTGTTTCAATGTCACAAAGATATTTAAATGATAGATTTTTGCCCGATAAGGCTATTGACCTTATCGATGAAGCATGTGCAAGGGTGCGATTAAAATCAGGCTCTCTCACAAAAAATAAGAATGAACTGACCGATTTATTTTCTGAATATTTATCGGGAAACATCACAAGGTCTGCGTATTCACAGAAATCAGATGAAAAAAAGGGTGTCCTGACAACGGATAGTCAAGTGAATAAGCTTAAAGTCTCTCCCGATGATATTGCTGAGGTTATTTCGGTTTGGACGGGTATCCCTGCCTGCAACGTTAATGAAGAAGAAAGCAAGCGACTTTTAGAGCTTGAAAAAATTATGCAAAAAAGAGTAATAGGGCAGAATGATGCTATAAAAAGAATCGCAAGCTCAATAAGGCGTAGCAGAGTCGGGCTTAAAGAGCCAAACCGCCCGATAGGTTCCTTCGTTTTTTTAGGGCCTACGGGTGTGGGAAAAACAGAGCTTTGCAAAGCATTGTCGCAATGCCTTTTTTCAAGTGAGGATAGTATAATAAGACTTGATATGAGCGAATATATGGAGAAGCACTCAGTTTCAAAAATACTGGGTTCCCCCCCTGGATATGTAGGCTATGATGAGGGCGGGCAGCTTACCGAAAAAATCAGAAGAAAGCCATATTCTATTGTTCTGCTTGATGAAATTGAAAAGGCACATCCCGATATTTTCAATATTCTTCTTCAAATTCTTGAAGATGGCTGTATAACTGACTCACAGGGCAGAAAAGTTTCATTCAAAAATACTGTTATTATTATGACATCAAATCTTGGTGCAAAAAAAATAAGCGAACAAAAAAACCTCGGCTTTACGGTGGCCGAGGCTGATGAAAAAAGTATGAAGTCTGATATAATGAGTGAGCTGCGAAAGCAATTCAAGCCGGAATTTATAAATAGACTTGATGAGATTGTAATATTCAGGAGCCTTGATAAAAATGACATCAGAGTTATTGCCGTTAAAATGCTGGATGAGCTGAAAAAAAGGCTAACCGCAATTGGTATTAGTATGGTTTTTTCTGACGAAGCAATCAGCAAAATAACTGACGATGGCTTTGACAAATCATTTGGCGCAAGGCCAATCAGGCGAATAATTTCAAGCGAAATTGAAAATCTCTTATCACAACAAATTCTTGAGGGAAGTGTTGTAAAAGGCGATGATTTAAAGCTTGTTGTAAAGGACAATATGTTTTATATCGAAAAGCCGTCACTTATTCAAGCAAAATAGCACTTGCATTCCCCCACAAGTCCCTGCACCTGTAATCAAAAAGCAATATAGCAGGCTTATTCTCTGAATTTAATGGGTTTACCTTAAATTTTTCAACATGAATTATTTTTATAAGCGCTTTTTTATCCTGAATATCATACCCCGGCAACAGCTGACTTATATTATTTTGCTTTACAACCAAATCGTAAATATCATTTTTCGAAAGCTCGTTCTCAAAAGCCCATTCCGGCGACGAACGTGGCTTTTCATGCAACAGAAAATCAAGCTTTAAAATGTGTTTAAAATCATCATCAGGGAAATTTTCGATGCTGTTTTTTGCAAACTCCAATAAAAAGGTATAGGCAAGCTGCTTGTTATGAACAAGCGAGTCTACACCTTTTTCTGTTTTGTATTCATAAATTTTGTGATAAAGAGCAAACCAATTGTCAAAATAATTTCTCAGATATTTAATGCTGTTGTGGAATCTGTTTGTGTTGTAATAAACCTCAACAATATCCTCAACACCTTTTAAAGTGATAATTTCGGTATAGCTTAAACAGCCTGTGCTTAAAACCTCATACGGTGGATACGGAGAGTATTCTATTTTATATTCTTTGCACATTTGCTCCATATCCGAGCCTTTAAGTATTTTTAAAAATCCAAGCTGTAGCTGATGAGGGAGAAGCTCATTAACTGCATTAAATGATGAAACAAAGCTCTCATAATCTTCAAGTGGTAATCCTGCGATAAGGTCAAGATGCAGGTGAATATTCTCTGCATCCTTCAATTTTTTAACGCAAAAGCTAAGCCACTTATAGTCATTTCTCCTGTTAACTGCTAAAAGGGTTTTCTCATTTGTTGTCTGCACCCCTATTTCCAGCTGGAAAAGACCTTTTCTTGCGGATGATAAAAGTGCGATAATTTCATCATCTAGAAGAATCGCCTCAACCTCAAAATGAAAGTTTGTTATGCCGTTATCATTTTTAATCAAATGCTGTATTATCTGCATTGCAAATTTTTTGTTGCTGTTGAAAGTTCTGTCAACAAACTTCACCTG
>QKDG01000177.1 GCA_003246805.1 Clostridia bacterium
GTATAGATTCACCAAATCTTTTGGATAGTTTGCCATCTTTACAGAATCTTTAGATATGTAATTTGTTAAATCGAGTAGCTGGTCATTTGAAGCATATTTGTAAAAGTATGTTGAGTGCATCCAAAAAGTATCAGGAAGACTGCCGCCAGTAGCACCTGCTTCAAGCCCAGTCCAATAAGTATTCCAGTCGCTCACCTGAATATCGACATGGATGTTTGTTTCCTCTTCAAATTTTTCTGCTAAATCCATATAAAAATCCTGTGCATCTGCATTCCACAAAGCGAAAGAAATATTAACCTTTTCTTTTGGCTTTTCAGCAGAACTTGTGCCTGAATCTGATGCTTGACTGCTTTGGGTATTTCCATTACAACCTGACATCATTCCTACTGCCAAAGTAAGACATAATGCCATACTAATTAGTTTACCTCTTTTTTTCATTTGATTCTCCTCCATAATAAATAAGTGTTTGGGCTCTGAACCTTTTTTTCTTCGTTTTGCTATGTTCTAATTATAGATTATTTGTTTAAAAATGATAATATCAAAATGTTTGTTCAATATGTCTAAATGTTATTTAGTTTTTTAAATAAAAATATTAAATAACACGTAAATTGTTAAGAGCCTTATAATTTGAAGCTACCTGTTATTCTCTTCATCTTGAGAATAATCATCTCTATATAGTTTAGGGCTTTTGCCGTATTGCTGCTTAAAAGCTTTTGAAAATGAAAAGCAGTCATTGTATCCCACTTTTTCTGAAATCTCCTGAATAGATTCATTTGATGAAATCAGCAAATCATGTGCGACTTTAAGCTTGTACTCGATTAAATATTCTTGTGGGGATATATTAAGCTGTTTTTTAAATATAGAAGTAAAATAGCAACGATTAATTCCTATATACTTCGCAATATCATTTATCTTAATGTGCTTGTAATTGTTTGCAATAAATTCCAGAGCATATTCTACATAGGTTTCATTTGAATAATCATACTCGTTGCGTGCATAACGCCCACCACTTTGTGAACTTATCAGCAGTGAAAGGATTTCAAACAAAAAGCCAACTCTTTTAAGCTCGTTAGCGTATGTCAGCTCACTTGTTCCCAATATTTTTGTTATTATTGGCATATAATTTTTTGTTGGAATATCTGACACGATAACGGGATTGCTTTCTGACAAATTCGCGTGTGCTAAATAATCCTCAGCTTTTATGCCATCGAAAGTGACCCACCCATATTCCCACGGGTCAATTTCATCGGCTTTATATGAGAATTCAGTGCCTTTGGGTATAATAAAAATATCATTTTTATTAGCTATGTATTTTTTGCCGTTAACAAGAAGAACACCTTTGCCGTTAAGCACAAAATGCAGATGGTACTCATTAGGGGTGCGATGATTATACGAATAATTTGATGTGCATTGATGATAACCACAATGAACAAGATACAAATCTGAAGTTTGCTTATGAATATTTTTAAGACACTCAAATTTTGCTTGATGCAGATAAGTTGTTTCTTTTTCCATTTAATTCATCACACCTTTTTAATGTTATGTTGGCATTACACATGCACTTACTATGTTAAATTATATCATAAACAGAAAATTCGGGCAACAAAATTTATTGATTCCTACAAATTATTAGTTTCTATATAATATTTAAAAGCCAATAAAAAAAATACATTCCCTCAATTGAATGGTGAATATCTCAAATGAAAGAATGTATTCATTTACTATTTTAATTCAAAATATGTAAAATCCGCCCATTTTGATTTTTTGTATAAATCCTGAGCAGTCAATCCAATAAATGTGCCAGTAAATCCGTTTGCATATTCATCAGACAAAATAGTTGCATCAAGAACTGGCCCTATTTTCTGCCAGCAATTATCTTTTAAGGCATAGTAAAACTGCAAATCTTCCGCCAGAATTTCTGCACACAACTGAATAGCTTTTTGATTCTCTTTAACAGGCACTCTATACTCAAGCAACTCTTTTTTATTACCATTATCTGCAATCAGAATTCCCAGGCACTTTGACTCTAATGATTGGCTGTAATACAACCGCAAATAATAAAAATTGTTATTGTTATAATAACAAGTAAGCCCTGCCATTTGCATGAAATTTTCAGGGGAAAAATGAAGTTCTGCTTCTGCCCTGACATTAAAATCAGTGATTTTTTTCGCAATGATACTCTGATTATAGGTTGAGAATAATGAATCTCTCCCCCTTAACGATAAAACCCCAGCCCCTACTTTTAGCCATGATTTATTAAAATGCTCGCGAAGCGTATAATAATCAGGCGATAGTTCTTCCTTCAAGAAATTATCCCTCGTTTTTGTTTTAGGAAATTTGTATGGTTTTAACTTTGGTTCTTCAACATATTCTTTTGCCAGGTTATCATCACTATCAAGCTCAACCCAGTTATCATCAGTAAATCTACATTTTTGAATTGCAGTTTCTCTCCCTAAAATCGAACGCTGCAAGGGCATTATTGGTCTTGAACACAAATGCGTCATATAAAATTCATTACTTGAAGTTTCAACAATAAAGCCGTGACCAGAGCGTTGCAAATAGCTGCCCGGATTATACCTATGTAATTTCATAGATTCTTCAATACCACGCTCATTAAATTCCTCAGGCTGTGAGGTGATTGTAGCCTTATTGTCTTTACACTCATAAGGGCCCTTTATATTGGTTGCTCTTGAAACCGCAACACAATGCCCATATCCCGTTCCGCCCTCTGCTGTAATCAAGTAGTAATACCCGTTTCTTTTGTAAATAAAAGGGCCTTCCAGACAGCCTCTGTTTGTTCCACCTCTTGAAATGGGAACAGGGCTCCCTAACAGCATATCAGTATTTGTATCATATTCTTCAAGAACAATACAGCCAGGATGCTGATAGCCTTGCCTTGAATCCCACTCAAGATTGCAAAGCCAGCTTCTCCCGTCATCGTCATGAAAAAGCGATGGGTCAAAGCCACTGCTGTTGAGATAAATTGGCAGTGACCAATTCCCACCGATATCATTTGTGGTTACAACATAATTATCTAAATCAAAATTATTGTTGTTTGCGCCATGTATAACAGAATAGCAAAGATAGAATTTCTTGCTTTTTTCATTGTGCGACAATGCAGGTGCCCAAACACCTAATGAAGAACCAACACCAGCAAGAGTTAGCTGTTCCTTGGTTTTGAGAGCATGATTTATTAGCTGCCAATGCTTTAAATCCCTTGAATGATAAATTGCAATTGCTGGTGTCCACTCAAATGTTGATGTAGCAATATAATAATCTTCACCTACACGGAGGATTGATGGGTCAGGATTAAATCCAGGTAAAATAGGATTCTTAATCATTTTATTTCTCCATTTAATAAATATTATCCCCAGGCGGATTTCATATCTGCGACGACTCTTTAAACCAACCTGACAAATCATTGTATAGCCTTTTATATAAAGGATATATTTTTTTATATTTTTTACAATTGGTTTTAATCGGTGTAATTATATTAGTTACCTTAATTATTTCCTCGCAACCTGATGAAACGCCCTTAAAGTGGCCTGCCCCTGTCGCTGCCAAAATTGCCGCACCAAGTGCACCACCTTGATTTATGTTTATTTCTTCAATTTCTGAATCAAACACATCTGCAAGTATTTGCTTCCATAACGAGCTTTTTGCACCACCACCAAATACTCTGATTTTTTTTATAGGAATTTGAAGCTCTCTAAGTATCTCAAGAGAATCATTTAAACCAAATGCAACACCCTCAAGCAACGCCCTTGTCATATGCCCGCGCCTTGTATTCATATTCAACCCTATAAAGCAACCCTTTGCATCAGCGTCAGCATAGGGAGTTCTTTCTCCCATAAGATATGGCAAAAAAATCAACTTTCCACTTCCTGATTCAACTTCCTCTGCTTCATTTAACAGCTCGTCGTATGAAACACCTTTGTTGATATCTTCTACCCACCATTTTAAAGAGTTTGCAGCAGACAGCATTACACCCATTGAGTGGTATTTCCCATTTGCATGGCAAAATGAATGTAACCGCAATTCGTTATCGCATGAAAAAACCTCATGTGCGGCAAAGACAACACCAGAGGTTCCCATTGCGACTGAAACAATGCCCTCTGTTACAGTGCCTGTTCCTATTGCTCCTGCAGCCTGGTCGCCTGCTCCCGCAACAACAAGAATTTCGCCTTGCAATCCTAATTCTGCCTTTACGCTTTCAGAAACTACTCCCGTTACTTCAAATGACTCATATAATTTTGGAAGCCACTTTTCTTTGATTCCTAAATATTCACACATTTCCTTTGACCATGTTCTATTTTCAACATCTAAAAAAAGTGTTCCCGATGCGTCTGACATATCTGTTGAAAATCCACCTGACAAACAAAAATTCAGATAGTCCTTTGGTAGCAAAATATGTTCGATTCTTTCAAAAACCTCTGGTTTATTCTTTTTTACCCACAGTATTTTTGGGGCAGTAAAGCCAGAAAGTGCCTTGTTGCCCACAAGCCTTCTTAAATTTTTTGTTCCGAAATGATTTGTAATATCATCACATTCTGCTTCTGTTCTGTTATCGCACCACAATATACATGGGAGCAAGACATTATTGTCCTTGTCAAGCACCACCAGCCCATGCATCTGGCCAGAAAAACTTATTGCACGAACACTGTCTTTTGGCAAATTATATTTATGCATCAGTTCTCTTATTGCTTTTTTTGTAATTCCCCACCAATCTTCTGGGTTTTGCTCTGCCCATTTATCATGTGGAAAGTGTATGGGGTATTCTTTTGTAATCTCACCAATAATATTATTGCTCTCATTTAATGCCAGTATTTTAACTGACGAAGTACCTAAATCTATCCCTAAAAAAATCATATGCTTCACTTTCCATACTTTATTTTATATAATTATCGGATGTATATAAGATAGGCGATTATTCAGCTGAATAAATATATCTGTTTACAATGTCTTCAAGCATTTCCTGACGTCCTGAATCTAATGAAACCTGGTCATTTAAAATTATGTAATTGTATAAGCTTTCAAAATCGGCTTTTCCGTCGACTATATCCTTACCAATTCCATTGGAATATGATTTATATCTGTTTTTTATAAAATCTTCAAGAACTCTATCCGTCAAAAGCTTATCTGCAACCAGCAATCCCTTTGCAAAAGTGTCCATTCCCGCAATGTATGAAATAAATAAATCATCGGGCTTATTTGAGCCACGTCTTACTTTTGAATCAAAGTTAAGCCCACCAGGAGCAATTCCGCCATTTTTCAGGACTTCATACATACACATCGTTGCATCATAAATATTTGTCGGGAACTGGTCAGTGTCCCATCCAAGAAGCATATCACCCTGATTTGCATCAATTGAGCCAAGCACACCGTTAATTCTTGACATCAAAAGCTCATGCTGGAAAGTATGGCCTGCAAGAGTTGCGTGATTTGCCTCAATATTCATTTTAAAATAATTGATTAGATCATATTTTCTCAAAAACCCTAGTACCGTCATTGTATCAAAATCATATTGATGCTTTGTTGGTTCCTTTGGTTTTGGCTCAATCAAAAACTGCCCTTTAAATCCGATTTTATTCGCATAGTCCTTCGCCATGTGTAAAAATCTGGCAAGATTATCGTTTTCCAGTTCAACATCAGTATTAAGCAAAGTATCATATCCCTCTCTGCCACCCCAGAAAACATAATTTTCACCGCATAATCTGTGAGTTATATCTATTGCTTTTTTCACCTGTGCTGCCGCATAAGCAAACACATCTGCATTTGGAGATGTTGCAGCTCCATGCATAAAACGTGGGTTAGAAAATGCATTAGTTGTTCCCCATAAGCATTTTATACCTGTTTCTTTCATCTTTTCTTTAATAAGGGGCACTATATATTCAAGGTTATTGTTTTTTTCTTGAAGGCTTTCCCCTTCTGGAGCTATATCAAAATCATGAAAACAAAAGTACTCAATACCAAGCTTTGACATTAATTCAAAAGCAGCATCAACTCTTGCGTTAGCTAATTTCATACCTGTCAAATCATTGTAAGGCCTTTCCATTGTTGCCATACCAAATGGGTCTGCTCCAGAACCAGTCATCGTATGCCAGTAGCTCATTGCAAATCTGAGATGGTCTTTCATTTTTTTACCTGAAACCATTCTTTCTGCATCATAATACTTAAATGCGAGGGGGTTCATGGATTTTGCCCCTTCAAAAGTAATTTTGTCAATATTGCTGAAATATTTGTTCATATAGACCTCCATATTTTTATAATAACGTTAATAATGCATGACAACGCTAAAATCAATTTCGCTTATTATTCATCATATTTTCAGATTATTTAAGGTGAGCTAAATTAAATATTATTCACCTCAGAAAAACAGCAATTTATAGCTAAACATTATCAGCCTGAATCTGTTTATATAGAAAAATTCCCTTTAATTATTGGCAAACTATTCCCCATGGAGTTGATTGTTTGTTATTCTTTAAAATCAACGTTTGCAGCCATTAGCTTTTTATAAAACACTTTGCTTTTAAAATTATACAATTATGACTAAGCTTTTGCAATGTTATGCTGTTATTTACTTATGTCTTAATGTTACTACTATATATAAAAAAACACAACTATTTTATGCAATAATATAAAAAATGACCAATTTATTCAGTGTAACAGCGACTCGTTGACATAAATATAAATATGTGCTACACTATAAAAATAACAATTTAATACTAACAGGGGAGCTGGAAAACCGGCTGAGATAAAGATGTGTGTCTTTGACCCTATAACCTGATTTGGATAATGCCAACGTAGGGACGTAATATATGATAATAAAACGCTACCTTTTTGCATTGCAAATCGGTAGCGTTATTTATTTTGAAAGGATGTTAATATGTACACAACGCAAATGGACGCAGCAAGAAAAGGTATTGCAACAAAAGAAATAATAGCTGTTGCAGAACATGAGAGAATAGATGTGAATGCACTTTTAGGGCTTGTCGCAAAAGGGCAGGTTGCTATTCCCGCAAACAAAAACCATAAATGTCTTAATCCCTATGGAATAGGTAGTAAACTCAGGACAAAAATCAATGTAAACCTTGGAACATCAAAAGATTGCCTTGACCTTGATGTAGAAATGGCAAAGGTAAAGGCTGCTGTTGATATGGGTGCTGAAGCAATAATGGATTTAAGCTCTTTCGGTGATACACAGAAGTTTCGAAGAAAACTTACTGCTGAATGCCCTGCTTGCCTTGGAACAGTACCTATCTATGATGCTGTTGTATATTATAATAAGGCGCTTAAAAAAATAACTTCAAAAGAATGGATTGATATTGTCAGAATGCACGCTGAGGATGGTGTTGACTTTATGACAATCCATTGTGGTATTAACAAAAACACTGCGCAAAGATTTAAAAATGCAAAAAGGCATACTAACATAGTTTCGCGCGGGGGCTCAATTATCTTTGCCTGGATGGAGCTTACTGGTAACGAAAACCCGTTTTATGAGCATTATGACGAAATTCTTGATATCTGCCAGGAATATGATGTAACGCTCAGCCTTGGCGATGCATGCCGCCCTGGTAGTATAGCTGATGCCGGGGATATTTCTCAGATTGAAGAGCTTGTTACATTGGGTGAGCTTACACAACGTGCCTGGAAAAAAAATGTTCAGGTAATAATTGAAGGACCTGGTCATATGCCACTTAATCAAATCCAGGCAAATATGGAAATCCAGCAGACTATTTGTAAAGGTGCACCATTCTATGTTCTGGGCCCTCTTGTAACCGACATAGCACCTGGATATGACCATATCACATCAGCAATAGGAGGAGCAATTGCTGCTACATACGGAGCTTCATTCTTATGCTATGTAACACCGGCTGAACACCTGAGATTACCAACTGTTGATGATGTGAAAGAAGGCATAATTGCTTCAAAAATTGCAGCACATTCAGCGGATATTGCAAAAGGCATAAACGGTGCATCTGACTGGGATTATAAAATGAGTAAGGCAAGAAGAAATCTTGACTGGGAAAAGCAGTTTGAACTTGCAATTGACCCCGAAAAAGCAAAAAAATACCGTTCAGAATCTACTCCTGAAAGAGAAGATACCTGTACGATGTGTGGAAAAATGTGTGCTGTAAGAAACATTAATAAAATTCTTCGTGGTGAAGATGTTGACATAATGGATTAGTTGTTTTAAAACAATCACCTGTTCACAGACAACAGATACTGAGGGGGAGCGCCCTGAGTATCTTGTGCAGGCTTTATATAGCGATGGGAGTCCGTATCCGGATTGAGAGGAAGCAATTGAGCTTCGACCGCCATAAAATTTATCAAGACTTTTTATGGGGGTATTGTCGCTGTTTATAGGCGCCCTCTGTAAAAAGAAATAAAGAGAGGTTGTTTATATGCTTTCAAAAAAATCTTCAATGTTCAAAATGATTTTGCTTTCAATGTTTGTTGCAATAGGTGTAGTGATTTCTCCTATTTTAAGAGTAGAGGGAATGTGCCCTATGCAGCATCTTGTAAATGTTGTTTGTGCTGTTTTTCTAGGCCCGTGGTATTCACTTTTGTGTGCTTTGCTAATCGGTATAATCAGAATGATATTTTTAGGAATCCCACCTCTTGCATTGACCGGAGCCATTTTTGGTGCTTTTCTTTCTGGTGTATTGTATAGAAAATCAAAAGGCAAAATTATTTTTGCAGTTATCGGGGAAATTATAGGAACAGGCATAATCGGTTCAATAGTCTCCTATCCTTTAATGGCTTTTTTAATGGGAAGAACAGGGCTAACTTTATTTTTCTATACTCCCATGTTTATCGGTGCAACAATCATAGGCGGAACAGTTGCGTACATATTCTTGAAGGCACTGAGTTCAAATGGACTTCTTGCTAAATTACAGAAAAGCTTGGGGGCAAAAATTTATGACAGACCAACTTATAGAATTAAGGAATAAAATCAGGCAAACAAGCCCGTTAATTCATTGTATAACAAATCCGATTTCAATAAATGACTGTGCAAATGCCGTGCTTGCTGTCGGTGCAAAACCTATAATGGCTGAACATCCAAAGGAAGTTTCTGAAATAACTAATTGTGCAAAGGCACTTGCAATTAACCTTGGTAATATTACCGATGCAAGGCTTGAATCAATAATGATTTCAGGAAATATCGCACGTGAAAATAACATTCCGTGCGTAATAGACCTTGTTGGAGTTGCTTGCAGTAAATTAAGGAATGAATTTGCAAATGGCTTTATTGAAGCTTGCAATCCTTCATTAATTAAAGGGAATATTACTGAAATCAAATCAATATATTCAAATCATTTTTCATCATGTGGTGTTGATGTTCTTTCAGGTGATGAAGTAACAAATAGTAATCTTGCTGAAAACATAGATTTTATTAAAAAATTGTCAAAAAAAACAAAGGCTGTTATTGTGGCAACGGGGGCAACCGATATTATAGTTAACAAGAATAACTGCTATGCAGTTTCAAATGGGAATAACATGATGTCACAAATAACTGGCACTGGCTGTATTCTCAATGCTCTTATTGCTAGCTTTATTTCAACTGGTGAAATATTGGCTGGTGCAGTTTTGGCAACTACTTATCTTGGAATGGCTGGTGAGTTTGCATATACAGAGCTTGGCACAGGCACTTTCAGAGTAAGGCTTATTGATGCTCTCAGCACAATTACTGATGAAGAATTTTCATCCCGCATTAAATTGAAAGAGGTTTAAAATGAATTTTGATATTTCGCTATATCTTGTCACTGACAGTACATATCATAACGAGAAGCAATTTTTAAGTATTATAGAAAAGGCTTGTGCAGGTGGAGTAACCCTTCTGCAACTCAGGGAAAAAAACAGAACAGGAAGAGAATATCTTGACCTTGCAATTAAGGTAAAGAGAATTACTGATAAATATAGTATTCCGCTTATTATTGATGACAGAATTGATATTGCACTTGCATCTGATGCTGCTGGTGTTCATGTCGGGGCAGAGGATATTCCAGTAAAATATGCACGAAAAATTCTTGGTAAAAATAAAATTGTGGGTGCTACTGCAAAAACAGTTGAAACAGCACTCGAAGCGTACAGCTCTGGTGCTGATTATATCGGAACAGGAGCAATTTTCCCGACGACTACAAAGGTTATAACAAAGCTGACAGATGTAAAAACTCTTAATGAAATATGCAAAGCTGTTCCAATACCTGTTGTCGCAATAGGCGGGCTGAATATCGATAATATTTCCATTTTGCAGAATAGCCCGATTGATGGCATAGCTGTTGTTTCAGCCATTATGAAGTCAAAAAACCCAAAAATTGAAGCACAAAAATTAAAAAGAAAATTGGAAGATATTTTAAATAAGAATAAAAAGGATATTATAAAATAATATGAAAAAAGTTCTCACAATAGCGGGGTCTGATTGTAGTGGTGGTGCTGGAATACAGGCCGATATAAAGACAATTACTGCCCATAAAATGTATGCGATGAGTGCTGTTACAGCACTCACTGCTCAAAATACAACGGGAGTTTATGGAATTTTTGAAGCGACCCCTGAATTTGTTGGCAAACAGCTTGAATGTGTTTTTTCTGACATCAGGCCTGATGCAGTTAAAATTGGAATGGTATTAAACCGTGAAATTATTGAAGTGATAGCGGCAAAGCTTAATGAATATAAAGCAGAAAATATTGTGATTGACCCTGTTATGGTGTCAACAAGCGGTAGCAAGCTTTTATCAGATGAAGCTATTAATGCTCTTATTAATAATCTTTTGCCACTAGGAACAGTTATAACACCAAATATCCCTGAGGCAGAGGTGTTATCTGGAATGGTAATTAAAACCAAAAATGATATAGGTAAGGCTGCTGAGGTTATAAATATGAAGGTTGGATGCGCTGTGCTTATAAAAGGTGGGCATAGTATTAATGATGCAACAGACCTTCTTTTTAATAGCGATTTTAAGCATTGGTTTTATTCAAAAAGGATTGATAACCCTAATACACATGGAACGGGTTGCACACTTTCAGCAGCTATTGCTTGCAATTTAGCCAGGGGAAGTTCTCTTGTAAAGAGCATTGAAAAATCAAAAAAATATCTTAACGGAGCATTAACAACAGGGCTTGATTTAGGAAAAGGCTCTGGTCCGCTTGACCATACATATAATATTTAAGATTTTTTGCATGATGATTTTGCTTGTATTTTTATAATTTGGTATATGTTATTATTCTTTTGCGTCAGCTTTAACACCTGCTTTTGAACGCTTTTTTAATGTGTTGCAAAATGGCATACTTTATTGTAAAATTAAAAATGATAAATTTGATATTTATGTTTAGATTTCAGGATAACCATAGCGATATTGAAAGGATGATGACATGAACTGGGAACCATGGACAGGTTGCTATAAAGAAAGCGATGGGTGCGACAACTGCTATTTTTATGGCCCACATGCTAAACGCTTTGGGCAAAATGTTATAGAAAAAACCGATAAATTCGACTGGCCGGTAAGAAAAAACGCCAAGGATGAGTATAACATCAAGGGCGGTAAAATACTTGCAACTTGTTTTGCCACCGACTTTTTCCTCCCGGAAGCAGATGAGTGGCGAAAAGAAATTTGGGCAATGATAAAAAAAAGACAGGATATTGACTTTTTAATACTGACAAAGCGCATTGACCGTTTTGAAGTTTCTCTTCCGGATGACTGGGGCGATGGCTACAATAATATTAATATAGGTTGCACTGTTGAAAATCAAGCCTTAGCAGATTTCAGGCTTCCACTATTTTTGTCCTATCCGATAAAGAGAAGATTTATAGCCTGTTCCCCACTTTTAGAACAAATAGATTTAACCCCCTACCTTCAAGGTATAGACCACGTTACCGTTGCTGGTGAATCAGGAAGAGATGCGCGCGAATGTAACATTGATTGGGTAAAAAATATTCGTGAGCAATGTATAAAGCAAAACAAAACCTTTTGGTTTAAAAGCACTGGTTCTTTATTAAAATGTAACGGCACTGTTGAAAGAATAAATCCTTTTAAGCAAGTTAGTCGCGCAAAAGAATTTGATTTCGATATTTCAGATGGGAAGAAATTGTTTTAAACATAGTAGCATGCTATACATTTATATGATTGCTTATTTTGTTTTAGTGAACAGCAGCTATATCAAATGTATAGCATTAATTATTTATAAACCGTAAAAAATTATGTTAAAACATAAACATCCCCGCTCAATCATCCAAATCTGTTTAATATGTGTATGTTCCTTGATTTATTACCTGTTTTGCTTTTGATTAAACTACGCCGATAGGATAAAGCTAACTTATCATTTAACATCCGATATATTCAAGTTATTTTTTTTTGAAAAAGCAATACTTTGGATTGGTATAGTTTTCTTCTCTTGTGCAAACTATTCCATAATCATCTTTAACATAAAACCAAAATAGCTCTTTATCCATATTATTAAATATTACGAGTTTTTGAGCTTCAATATCAAATAAGCATGGGTATTCTTCTTCTGCACCAGTATAATCGCACCAGCTGATAAAGCTCTCAGATGCTTTAAGGTCTGAAATTCGAGAAGCTGTTGACATAATTATTTTGTCATTAATCATATCTTTGATTTTAAAATCTGATTGCTTTATTTCAAAATCGGTAGTTAAAGCTAATGCAAAGATGCTATTGCTGGTAGTAACAATATCCGAAATTTCATCATTAACTATAAAATCAAAAGGAGTACTCTCATATAATGAGTGTAATTTTTTATATTCACCTTTTTCATTTTTTATAAAACTTATAATTTGATTATTATATAATAGTGGAAGCTGAGCATTGTCTTTTATAAGAGTTGTTTTATTATCGGTTATATTATAACTATATAAGCTTGCCTTTAAGTCATTATTTTCATCGTATGAATAATCATCAAAATAAACAGTGTTATCAATTAAAAGTGTTTTATTGTAATTAGGAGAAGCTAAGTTTCCAGTTTTGGAGTTTGCCGAAAATTCAAAGAACTTATTAATTGTGTTATTACTTATATCATAATAATATAAGTTTCCATATTTATCTTCCTTATCAATTTCTTTGAATATGTAATAGTTTTCATTATATGACGTCATACTCATATAGTTTTGTTCAAAAACATATATGGTATTGTATTCATCCTTTACAAAATTATACACACCAACTTCCACAGCTATTTGGGCATCCTCAAGTACTACAAATAGGCTTTCGTCGTCATAAATATCAATAATGTGAAACTTTAAATTGTTTATAGTTGTTGGAATATTTATATCTCTGTACTCATAAATACTATCAACGTTAACAGCATCAGCATGGAATTTATAGCCTTCGGTTTGTGAAATTGGGCTTTCAATTGATGAACTACCGTTTTTTGACCAATTGCCATATGTTGATGAACATGAGCATAGGCACAATGCACTTAAAAGAATTAAAAAAGACTTTAAATATTTTCTCAATAAAAACACCTCATTTCTAATTTTTTACCAAACAATTCCTCTTGAAGAAGCAAATGCAGCAAGAGTTTCTGCGTTTACATTTACAACTACCATAGAGATAAGTAGACAAAAAACAACTATTGCTGAGGTAACTTTACTTATTAATTTCATTTTTTTACTCCTTAGAATATTATTTATCCCAACCATCTATCACAACCGTACGCTTTGTAATAGAAAGGTTTGATACTTAAACTATCAACTATGAAAGTAGAGTGTCAACTATAATATCAAAGAGAAAATTATTAAATCATGTAATTTATAATAACTAAATATTAACACCATATCGCTATGCTGTCAATAACCGAGCAAGTATTTCAGCAACTCGACCTAATTCCATTGTATAAATTTGTAAAATATGACAAAATTTTTAGACCTTTATGGTTTTATACAACACAATCTCAGCTAATATTGCATCGCATTCTTTTAATTTTATAACAATGAAAATTTAAATGAAAATTTTGTGAATAAACAGGAAGCTCAGGGAGGGGTTCTATACGAAAATTTCTGACTAATGCTATGCTTTATAATTTTCTTTATAGAATTTTATAGTAAATTTAGCGCCGCCGTCAGCAT
>QKDG01000117.1 GCA_003246805.1 Clostridia bacterium
GCTTCTCATTTCGCTGTCAATTTCAGCAGCTACATTCTCTGAATAATTCCTGTTGCTGTTTATATCTCTTCCCAAGAAAACCTCGTGCTCGTCTTGCCCGTAAACGATAGGGCCCAACTTCTCAGAAAAACCGTATCTTGTAACCATACTTCTTGCAATTGAGGTTGCTCTTTCAAGGTCGTTTGAAGCACCTGTTGAAATATCATCCAGAATCAGCTTTTCCGCCACACGGCCACCAAGAAGAATAACTATCCTGTCACGCATTTCATTTTTTGAAACAAAGGATTTATCATGCTCAGGCAATGACATAGTGTATCCGCCTGCCATTCCACGAGGGATAATAGAAACCTGATGAACCTTTTCCTGCGTTTTGCTGTAATATGTGCAGATAGCATGCCCACCCTCATGATAAGCTGTAAGCTCTTTTTCTTTTTCAGTAACAACACGTGATTTTTTTTCTGGTCCTGCGATTACCTTGATTGCTGCCTCATCCATTTCAGCTTTTGTAATAGCCTTTTTATTTCGTCTTGCAGCAAGAAGGCTTGCTTCATTAACAAGATTTTCAATATCAGCACCAGTAAAACCAACTGTTGATTTTGCAACAGTTTTTAAATCAACATCAGGGGAAAGAGGTTTGTTTCTTGTGTGAACCTTTAATATTTCTTCCCTTCCCTTACTGTCAGGGTAGCCAACGTAAATCTGCCTGTCAAATCGGCCGGGACGAAGTAAAGCAGGGTCTAATATATCTCTACGGTTAGTTGCAGCCATGATAATGATTCCTTCATTACCACTAAAACCATCCATTTCTACAAGTAACTGATTAAGTGTCTGCTCACGTTCATCGTGACCACCACCAAGCCCGGCACCACGATGACGACCAACAGCGTCAATTTCATCAATGAAAATGATAGCAGGTGCACTCTTCTTTGCCTGCTCGAACAAATCACGCACCCTTGAAGCACCGACACCCACGAACATTTCAACAAAATCTGAACCTGATATTGAGAAGAAAGGCACTCCTGCCTCGCCCGCAACAGCCCTTGCAAGTAGTGTTTTACCAGTACCAGGAGGCCCCAGCAACAAAACACCCTTTGGTACTCTTGCGCCGATTTCATTGTATTTTCTTGAATCTTTAAGGAAATCGACAATTTCTTTAAGCTCTTCTTTTTCTTCATCAGCACCGGCAACATCAACAAAGGTTGCTTTTTTGCCGACATTAAGGTGAGTTTTAGCATTTGATTTGCCAAACTGGCCGATTTTTCCGCTTCCACCCGTCTGCTTCATCATATATATGAATATAAACACCATTGCTCCCAGCAGAAGTAGTGTTGGAATCATGCTTATCAAAAAGCTTCTGTCCTGTATCGGCTGAAATTCATACTTTAATGGATTGTCGGGATTTGCCTCATTATAAACTTTTCTGTAATCATAATTGTCATTGAATATGTCCTGCACAAATAAAGATACATTAGGAACAGAATATTCAATCTGCTCTGCTTTGTCCTTAATCTTCATTGTTAGCTTGCCTGAGCCTAAATCAAGGTCAAATTCTTCTACCTGAAGATTATCAAAATATCCCATAATTGTGCCAAGGTCAGGGTCTTCAGTTTGCTTCGGCGCATTGTTGATAGCATATACAAGCAACATTATTATACCGACAGCAATTATAAGGAATATTAAAAAACCTCTATCATTCTTTTTTGGTGTCAAAAACTTCAGCTCCTATTCTTAATAATTCTAATCTTGTATTACCTGCCCAATATATGGGATGTTTCGGTATTGCTCATCATAATCAAGTCCGTATCCCACCACAAAATTATCGGGAATCTGAACGCAGTAGTAATCTGCCTGAATATCCACAACACGCCTTGATGGCTTATCCAGAAAAGCACATACCTTAACGGATTTTGCCTGCTTTGCCATTAGTGTTTCGCATATTGCATATAGGGTTCTACCCGTATCGAGAATATCTTCAACCACAATAACGTCCTTCTCCGTGACGTCTATCTCAATATCCTTTGTGATATTTACAATTCCTGTGCTTTTAACACCACTATAGCTCTGAGCCTGCATAAAATCAATCTGACAAGGCAACGAAATAGCCCTGACAAGGTCGGCTAAAAATATAAATGCTCCTTTTAATACTCCTATTACAATTAAATCCTTGCCGGCATAATCCTTTGATATTATTTCGCCCAGCTTGTTTACTTCATTTTCTATATCTTTTTTTGAGATTAATTCACGTATATTATCCAAACTATACATTCCTTTCAAAAAATGCTGACTGTCACAACCGAGGTTGTGTTGCTATCCACTCTCACACGCTCAGCTATTCTGTAACCTTCAACGAAAATAACCCCTTCTTCATCGGCTAACAGAATAATATCATCACGTTTTTCCTGTGGAATATCACTATTGAAAAGCGTTTTTATCTTTGTTGTATGGGGATTATTCATAAACTTTATTTTATCCCCATCACGCCTGTTTCTGACAATAGCTTTACCTTGTATTTTATCATAATCAAAAGATATATTTGCTAACATTCTGTTAACATTAGCTCTATTTGCATATGCTTTAATGTTCTGCTGATAAAATGTCAATGATTTATCTTTAATAAAATAGGTTTGTTCAAAATCTGCCTCAAAACAAAAATCGTTGTTTAAGCCCTTGTCAATTGCAGATATTTTTAGCTTACCCGATTTTGAAACAGCATAAACGTTACCTGATACATTAATTTTACCATCGTTTTTACATATATTATATATATCAGCAATTCTGTCGCTGCTGCATTCAAGATCAAGGCTTTTTAAAATCAGGGCAATACATCTCTTTGATATTGCTATATCCATTTCCATAAGCAGCCTGCTGCTGAATGTATTACTGTTAATCTGAATATCCGTAAAAGCATTTTCGGCAAGATTGTTAAGATAATTATTATCAAGATTAATGCCTTCAATCATTTTAGAAAAAGCCTTTAAAATCGCCGGATTAATCTTTGCAAGCTCAGGTATTACATTATGCCTGATTTTATTTCGTG
Source organism: Clostridia bacterium (assembly GCA_003246805.1). Taxonomy (GTDB): domain Bacteria; phylum Bacillota; class Clostridia; order Oscillospirales; family Ruminococcaceae; genus SZUA-444. Next base: position 3,038 of record QKDG01000117.1, read on the forward strand.
TATAATCGCAGGAAAGATTTGTGCTGTCAGTTACATATTCCTGATTTTTTTCTTTAAGATACTCCTCTATCTCCTGCCTTGAACAATATATCAACGGCCTTATAATATTATCCCGTATAGGCGGGATCCCGCAAAGCCCCGGTAGTGAAGTGCCACGCGACATATTAATCAGAACAGTTTCAAGATTATCTGAATTTGTATGGGCTGTTGCTATTTTTGCCTCTTGTGAATACTTGCTGAATACCTGGTAGCGAAGTATTCTTGCGCCCTCTTCTGTTCCTACTTTATTTTCTTTGCAAAATGTATTTACATCTATTTTCTCTGCAAATAATTCAATTTCATTGTCCTTGCATAGCTTTCTGCAAAAGCTTTCATCTCTGTCGCTTTCATCGCCACGCAGCTGATGATTGATATGGCAGGCAAAAACTTTATACCCCAGCTCAATCAAGGCAAGCATAAGAGCAACACTGTCAGCCCCGCCAGAAAGCCCGACAAGAACCTTTTCGTTTTTTGAGAGCATTGAAAAATTCTTAATTGCTTTTTCAACTTTATTTATCATTGCGATATACCTCAAGATTCCTGAACAACGTGAATTCCCCGTTCCAGACAAGCTTAACCGTGCCGGTTTCACCATGACGGTTTTTTGCAATAATACATTCTGAAATACTTTGGTCTTCCGCTTCTTTATTGTAGTAGCCGTCCCTGTATAAAAAGAGAATAATATCGGCATCCTGTTCAAT
>QKDG01000072.1 GCA_003246805.1 Clostridia bacterium
CCAAAATCCCATGCATCACCGCCTGATGCCAAAACACCTGTTATAAAAGCATTCACCATGCATTTTGATGAGTTTTCGCCGTTATGCCCCACCGCCACAACATTGTTGTTCTTATTTAAGCATGAGCCTACTGAGTTACCCAGCGTTGTAGCAAGCTGAGGTGTTATAATTGCGTTTGTTTCCCCACACAAACCATCTTCATCAAGAGCTAATCTTTTTGCATCACCAAACCTTACGTCTGCTGTTGCAACAGTATTAATTTCAAGCTGTTTTGATTCCCAGATTTTCACCCCTGCTTCTATAACAGAGTTTTCGCCTATTACAGCCCTCTCACCAATAACGGAATATTCAGAGGCTGAACAACCAGAAAGCAGCTTTGCGTTTTTGCATATTATCGCGTTGCTGAGGCTCACCCTGTTACCGAGATATGCACCTTCAAGTATAATTCCTGCGTTAATTATACAATCCTTGCCTATTGTAACATTGTCGCATATAACTGAGCCGGCTTCAATCACTGTGCCCTCACCTATTGAAATATTTTGCCCAATAAAGCAAGGTGTGTTGATTCTTACCCCACGAAATTCACCAGTTGAGTGTGTGCTTATGCTACCATTAACGTCGATAACACAATTAACCTTCCCCAACAGCATATCGTGCTGACATTTTACATAGGTTTTGAAATCGCCTATATCACACCAATACCCATCTTCCTCATACGCATATAATCCCATTTTATTATTCAGCATAATCGGGAAAATATCCTGTGCAAAATCAGTTTTTTTGTTTTTGCTGATTAAGTCGAGTGCGGTTTTTGAGAGAATATATACACCTGTGTTTGCCATATCGGTTGTGCAGCTTTCGTACGAGGGCTTTTCAATAAATCCTGTTATTCTTCCGTTTTTTTCATATAATACAAGCCCGAACTCACGTGGGTCGTCAACCTTTTTTACTATCAGCGTTGCATCTGCATTTCTGCAACGGTGGAATTCTATAGCTTTTGTAAGATTAAAATCGCACATCGCATCGCCACTTATTATCAACACTTCGTCTTCATTTGCCGCAAGCTTTACGCTGCCCGCAGTGCCAAGGGGAACATCCTCAAAAGAGTATTCAAGATTTATTCCCTTAAAACTATCCTCATCAAAATGCGAAACTATTTTTTCCCCCTGATACATTAACGTCAATGTGGCTTTTTTAAATCCATGCTTTTCTAAAAGCTCAAGAATATATTCAAGAACAGGTCTTCCACAAAGCTCTGCCAAAGGCTTTGGGATATTACAGGTTAATGGACGAAGCCTTGTTCCCTCGCCACCTGCCATAATTATCGCTTGCATCGTCTTCTCCTTTTTTTAGTTTGATAAGTATAGCTATTATTGACAGATTTAAAATAAGTTATGCTAAATTTTCGATAACTTGTATTCTTGTACAACTTCTCTCATATATTTTTAAATGAGGTGGGAAAATGAGGAAGGTTAAGCTATTTTTAATAAACTCCTTTGCCATGACAGCAACTTCACTGATACTGAGAATAATTGGCGTTTCGTTTAACGTATATATTTCAAACACCATTGGTCTTGCTGGAATGGGACTTATTGAAATTATAATGTCGGTATTTTCTTTTTCTGTCATTGTGGCAAGCTCAGGGATAAATCTTGGCGCGACAAGGCTTGTGGCTGAGGAGCTTGCTTGCAAATCACATTCAGGGATAAGAAAATCCATGAGCAACTGCCTGATTTACAGCGCGGTTTTTGGAATTTTTGCAGGGCTTGTTCTTTTTTTGGGTGCTGATTTTATCGGCACTACCTTGCTTGGGGATGAACGCACAGTAAAATCCTTGCCTATTCTTGCTATTAGCTTGCCCTTTTATTCAGCACAATGCGTGATGTACGGCTATTTCACTGCTGTGAGGAAATCCTTTTTAACCTCAATTGTTCAGGTGTTCGAAATGGGCTCAAGAATAGGGCTTACCGTTTATTTTCTTGAAAAAAATCTTCACCTGGGTCTTGAATATGCGTGTATAGGGTTAATGACAGCTGCTACATTATCAGAAATCATTGCTTTTTCGTTGATGTTCATAGTTTATCTGCTTGACAAGAGGAAATATAGCAAAAAAGACAAAACAAATAATAATATAACAAAGCGAATGTTTAAAATCACTCTCCCGGTTGCTTTCAGCTCATATGTCTGCTCGGCATTGCAGACTATAAAAAGCATTATGATTCCCCTGGGGCTTATAAAATTTGGGCTAACAAGAGATGAAGCGCTTGCTCAGTTTGGTGTAATAAGCGGAATGGTTATTCCTGTTATTCTCTTTCCGGCTGCATTTCTTTCAACCTTTTCGAGCTTGATTGTGCCAGAAATTACTGAGGCATACAGGCTTGATAACAAAGCGCGTATAAATTCAATGATATCCCGTGTATTTCAGATTTCACTCATTTTCACTATATGCGTGATTGGTATTTTTTTAAACTTTTCAAATGAATTTGGATTAGTAATCTATAATAATATAAGCATAGGCGTTTATATTAAAATACTTACTCCCCTGGCACTTATAGCTTATCTTCATAGTAGACGCTATGCTAAAAGGCTTGAACGAACAGGTAAGCTCAATGTTCTTCAATATATTTGATTCGGCTTTTTCTATCGCTCTTGTATATTTTCTTCTGCCAAAATTCGGGCTTGACGGACTTTTGTTTGTAATGTTTGCAAGCAAGCTGTTAAATACATATCTTAGCATTGACAAAATCGCCAGAACCACTGATTTTTATATAAAATACTTTGATTGGATTGTAAAGCCGTTTATCTGTATTTTTGCATCTGTAATTTTCTCAAAGCTAATAGTTAATGTGTTAAGCTCTGGGTATAAATATACACCGATTATACTCATTCAGTATGTTTTGTTTTCAATTTTGCTGTATATAATTTTTATAATGCTGTTTGGCAGTATCTCAAAAAAAGATTTGCACCTTTTAAAAGGGCTTTTCAAAAAATAAAAATATGAAAAAACACTTGCAATTTTCTTTTTAATGTAATATAATAATAAAAACTGAATATCAAACCGTTGAGGTGGAGATAAAAATAATCGTTGCACTTTCAGAGAGCTTGGGATGCTGTGAACCGAGCAGAACGCAGATTATTAAATGGACCACTGAGGGCGCAGTGAAAAGCTTTTGCTTAGTATTCTGCGACGTATGACATACGTTAGTTGTCCCGGATATGTTAGTATCTGATGAGTGTGCGTTTTTTGCGCAAATCAAGGTGGTACCGCGGGTTATGTATAATTCCCCGCCCTTGGGCAGAAGTTAATTTTGCCTTGGGGCGGTTTTTTGTGCTATTTTTTATTTAAAAAAGGAGGATTATTATGTTTTTCCCATCATTAGAACAAGTTAAAGAAATTTGCAGTAACAATGAGTATGGTGCTGTTCCTGTGAGAATGGAGATTTATTCTGGCAATATCACACCTGTTCAGGTTATTAAAAATCTTAAACGTATCTCAAAGCATTGCTTTATGCTTGAAAGCGCCGAGGATGCAAAAAACTGGGGCAGATATACTTTTATAGGGTTCGACCCTTCACTTGAGCTTACCTGCCATAACAACAAACTTCGTATTAAATCCTCAATTACTATCAATGAAGAAGTTAAGCACCCAAATGAATATATAAGAAAAATCTTAAAGGAAAACAAAAGCCCAAAATTTGAAAACATGCCAACCTTTACCGGCGGGCTTGTAGGATATTTCTCGTATGACTATATCAAATACAGCGAGCCAACGCTTAATCTGAATGCTGTTGATGAGGAAGGCTTTAAGGATGTTGATTTAATGCTGTTTAATAAACTAATTGCATTTGACAATTTTTTAAACAGAATTATTATTATTGTAAATATAAAAACTGATGACGTAGAGACAAATTATTATAAAGCAATAACAGAAATTAAAAGCATTAAAGATATTATTCTCAATGGTGTGCCGCAGGCGAATAAGCCACTAAAACTGAAATCGGATTTTAAATGGCTTTTTTCAAAAGAACAATACTGTGAGATGGTTGAAAAAGCAAAGAAGCATATTTTTGAGGGGGATATTTTTCAGGTCGTTTTATCCAACAGGCTTGAAGCTGAAATTGAGGGCAGCCTGCTTGATACCTATAATATTTTAAGGCAAACCAACCCTTCCCCCTATATGTTCTATTTTTCAAGCAATGATATAGAAATAGCAGGTGCATCCCCTGAAACACTGGTGAAGCTTGAAAACAATAAAATATACACATTTCCACTTGCGGGAACACGCCCACGGGGAGAGGATGAGGAATCAGACAAAGCGCTTGAAGCTGACCTTTTAAGTGATGAAAAGGAGCTTGCTGAGCATAATATGCTTGTTGATTTGGGCAGAAACGATATCGGCAAAATAAGCAAGCTCGGAACCGTCAGGGTTGAAAAATATATGTCAATCGAGCGTTTTTCTCATGTTATGCACATTGGCTCAACTGTATCGGGAGAAATAAGAGAGGATAAGGATTCGCTTGATGCCATTGATGCAATTTTGCCAGCCGGAACACTTTCTGGCGCACCAAAGCTAAAAGCATGTGAAATTATCAATAATCTTGAAAACAATAAGCGTGGGATTTATGGCGGTGCGATTGGATATCTCGATTTTTCAGGGAATCTTGACACTTGTATTGCAATAAGGCTTGCTTTTTCAAAAAACGGCAAGGTCTTTGTAAGAGCAGGTGCAGGAATAGTTGCTGACAGTGTCCCCGAAAACGAATATCAGGAATGTATTAACAAGGCAAAGGCAGTTGTAAACGCGTTGAAAATTGCGGATGGAGGGATAAAAAATGATACTCTTGATAGATAATTATGACAGCTTTTCTTATAATTTATATCAGCTGATAGGCACAGTGGATGCTGACATTAAGGTAATCAGAAATGATGAGATGACTGTTGAGGAAGTTAAAAAGCTAAACCCTGAACTTATTCTGCTATCACCCGGGCCTGGAAAGCCATCAGATGCAGGAATATGTATTGATATTGTTAAAAATCTCAGTGGATGTATTCCTATTTTTGGCGTATGCCTTGGCCACCAGGCAATTTGTGAGGCATTTGGTGCAACGGTTTCTTATGCAAAACATCTTATGCACGGGAAAACAAGTGTTGTCAGCATTGATAACAACAGCCGCCTGTTTAAAAATATGGAACCAAAGTTAAAGGTTGCACGCTATCATTCCTTAGCAGCGGTTCAGGATACCCTGCCTTCCTGCCTTACGATTACTGCCACAACAGATGATAACGAGATTATGGCTGTTGAGCATAAGGACTATCATGTTTATGGTGTTCAGTTCCATCCGGAATCTGTGCTTACTCCCGACGGGATTTTAATAATCAAAAATTTATTTAAAAATATAAAACAGGAGGTTGCGTTATGATTAAAGAAGCAATTATCACCCTTTCAAAGAAAAATGACATCGGATACGACATGGCAAAGGCTGTAATGAACGAAATTATGAAGGGCGAAGCCTCAGATATCCAGAAGAGTGCTTATCTTACTGCACTAAGCATGAAGGGAGAAACTATTGAGGAAATTACTGCATCGGCTGAGGAAATGCGAAATCATTGTGTTAAGTTTAATTTTGGTGATGACCTGCTTGAAATTGTAGGTACTGGCGGAGATGGCTCAAATACCTTTAATATTTCAACAGCGTCTGCTATTGTTATCTCATCGGGGGGAATAAAAATAGCAAAGCACGGCAACCGTGCGGCAAGCAGCAAATGTGGTTCTGCTGATGTGTTAGAGGCTTTGGGTGTAAACATTATGATTCCCCCAGAAAAAAGCAGGGAGCTTATTGACGAAATTGGTATTTGCTTTTTGTTTGCACAAAAATATCACACAGCAATGAAGTATGTTGCACCTGTCAGAAAAGAGCTTGGAATAAGAACAATATTTAACATTTTAGGGCCCTTATCAAATCCTGCCGGTGCTAAAATGCAGGTGCTGGGTGTTTTTGATGAAAGCCTTGTAGAACCACTTGCAAAAGTTTTATTTAATCTGGGAGTAAAAAATGCCATGGTAGTTTTCGGGCAGGACAGACTGGACGAAATTTCACTTAGTGACAAAACAACAGTATGTGAAATCAAGGAAGGTGTATTTAAAAATTACATTATCAGCCCTGAGGATTTTGGCTTTGAAAAATGCAGC
>QKDG01000089.1 GCA_003246805.1 Clostridia bacterium
GCCGAAAAACCATTGCTTTTAAGCTTGTCTATTGCTTTACTTGCATTTTTTGATATATTTAAATTCATATTATCTTCCCTTGTATAATTTTGTATAATTTTATCATTAAAAAATTGTAAAGTCAAATAATATTATTGTAATATTTCAGTGTGACTAAAAACTATGATTATTGATAAAAATGGGTACGGGGGGTGAGTGCAAAGCCCCCGTAAATGCGTGCCTTAACTTATAATAAAATTGAAGATGAAGATTTATTCTACAAACTGTAATATTACAATAGTATTTGTATATCATAATTCATTATAAAGCTTGAATTTGGAGAAAAACAATGGGAATCTGTAAACAACGATATATTTTAAACTGCCTGCTGTCAATTTTGTCAGGCTTTTTATTGTCTGTATGCTTTACTTATAAAAAAGTATGGTTTTTGTGCTTTATCTCGCTTATACCTTTATTCATTGTCATACTGAGTGACAATTATTCTATAAAAAAGCAGATAAGATATATGCTTTTATTTTCTGTTGCTTATTACGTTACCCTAATGAGCTGGCTGCTGAGAATAAGCGTTATTCTGCCGTTTTCAATAAATAAAGCAAGAGTTGTGCTGTTTATTGCTACTATAATCATAGGGTTCCTGCAAGGGTTTTATATATGTATTTCTACTATGTTTTTTTGTAAAATAAGAAAAGGCGATTTTCGTGATGTTTTATATTTTTCCGCTCTTTTCATTCTGGGGGAATGGCTGATGGAGAATACCCCCCTGCTTGCATTCCCATGGGGGAAAATCGGAGTAATAGCAACAGAAAGCCCTGCTTTTATTCAATCAGCATCGATATTTGGTGAGCTTTTTATTTCACTTTTAATTCTTGTAATAAATGGTGGTTTGGCATTTGCATTATTGAATTTTAACAATATAAAAAAGGTTTGCACTGCATTGGTTACAATAGCGTTGGTTTTTTCAGCTAATATTATATTTGGTATAACAAGAATAAACTTAGCAGCCGAAAAAAACAGCTTTAAAGCAATGGTTGTCCAGGGGAATTTTTCAGGCCTTGATAAGTGGAGCGCAACGACCGAAGATATGTTTGCAAGATATCTTAATCTAACGCGAAACGGATGCGATGATGAAACAAAGCTTGCGTTATGGCCTGAATCAGCTATTCCAGTAACATTTAGTAGCGAAAGCAACTATGCAAAACAGCTGATAACACTTGCAAAAGATAAGAATATTACTCTTGTTGTAGGCTTTTTTATAAATGAGGGGGGAGAAAAAAGCTATAATTCCTTGCTTGCAGTATCCCCGGATGGCAGTGTATCAAAGCCTTATAACAAGCAGGTTCTGGCACCTTTCGGCGAATATTTCCCATTAGGTGAAGTTATAAAGCGATGGGTTCCTTCATTGGCAGATATTATAGATAGTTCCTCATGCTTTCAGAACGGCGATAAAAGTGAGGCTATCAGCACACAGGCAGGGAATATAGGTGGAATAATTTGTTATGAATCAATTTTTTCAGATATCAGCCGTCAAAATGTTTTGAATGGCGCAAATATCCTGACGATAGCAACAAACGATTCGTGGTTTGGTGATTCTGCCGCGTTGTATCAGCATCATTCTCATGCAATAATGCGCGCAGTTGAGACCAATCGGTTTGTTTTGCGGGCAAGCAATACGGGGATAAGCTCGATAATTTCCCCAACAGGCAGGGTAGAAAGCTCGGCTACACCTTATACCCCTGCAACGAGTAGAGATTATGTATATCTTAATGATGAAATAACCTTTTACTGCAAAATGGGTAACATTATTATATTACCTTGCTTGATAATTTATATTTATAGTTTTGTTAGATTCATCCGCAAAAAAAATGACAAATAATATAAAATATATATATTATTACCCGATGTTGATTTTTTTATTACAATATGTTATAATAAGTTCATTACTTAAATGGAGGCGGAAAAATGCGATTATTATTCATCGGTGATATTGTCGGGAAACAAGGTTGCAATTTTCTTGCTGAAAATTTGTATAGTATAAAAAAAGAGCATAATATTGATATCACTGTTGCCAATGGTGAAAATTCAGCACAAGGCAACGGGATAACAAAATATTCTGCTGATTTTCTCACAAATTGCGGTATTGATGTTATTACAACAGGCAATCACGCATTCAAAAGGCAAGAAGCTCATGAAATCTTTGAGAATATTCCTCATCTTATCAGGCCTGCAAATTATCCGCAGGGGGTAGCCGGACGAGGCTATTATATCTATGATATGGGGATAACACAAATTGCTGTCATAAACCTTATGGGAGTAGTTTTTCTTGAAGCACTTGATAATCCTTTTGATACAATAGACAAAATTTTAAATGAAATAAACACACCCAATATTTTTGTAGATTTCCATGCGGAAGCTACATCAGAAAAAAAGGCGATGGGCCATTATTTAGCCGGACGTGTTACAGCTGTGATGGGTACGCATACTCATGTGCAGACAAACGATGCTGTGATACTAAAAAACCACACCGGCTATATTACTGATGTCGGAATGACCGGCCCTGAAAATTCAGTTCTTGGCGTGAAGAGCGAAATAGCTATTCAAAAAATGAAGACACATTTCCCAGCCAGATTTATTGAAAGTGATGAACCCTCGTTTTTGAATGGAATTGTGCTAGAATTCGACAATAAATTGGGCAAATGTAATAAAATGTTTAACATAATTTTACGTTAATTACAAAAATTATTTTAGTACTTGAAAAATTATCCTAAAATGTGTATAATTATTTCAAGGTGTGAAAATCTTGTGATTAAACAGAAATTATTACAAAATAGTGACACTTATTAATTCTATTTACAATTAAAGTAGGAGGTTTCATAATGGAAGTTTTAAAGGTATCATCACATTCTATCCCAAATTCAGTAGCTGGTGCAATTGCTGGAGTTGTTCGTGACAAAAATAATGTTGAAGTTCAGGCTGTTGGTGCCGGGGCAGCAAACCAGGCAATTAAAGCAATCGCTATTGCAAGAGGATATTTAGCTCCTGTCGGAATTGACTTGATTTGTGTGCCTGCATTTGCAAATGTTATTATCGATGGGGACGAAAGAACTGCAATTAAACTAATTTGTGAGAAAAGATAAGCTATACATATCATTTAAGTAAATAATATTTACTTAAAGGAGAATAACAATGAAAATAATAATCAACACATTTATGGCATTGCTGTTTATTATTTTATCATTTATAGGAATAAGCTCAAATTCACAATCACCAGTTAGTGAGCTTGACAGTAATAACAATAATTCAAGCATTGCTTCTACCGAATCAGTTTCAGACACAACCATACAAAGTGAGCAATCACAGGTATCAGTCGAAACGCAGGATGTTGTAACAAAAACTGAGGAAATGTCAACAGTGACGACAACTCAATCGGCTGTTACAACAAAAGCACAAACAACAAGTAACGCTACAACAACAACCAAGGCTACAACCACAACCAAGCCTGCAACCACAACCCCAGCAACAACTACAACCTCTCCCAAAACGACTGCTCCCCAGGTTTCAGATTCTCAATTTGTTGCTGAGGTTTTAAGGCTTTGTAATATCGAGAGAGAGAAAGCAGGGCTTTCACCACTTGTCGCTTCAAGTGAATTGAATAAAGCATCTACAATCAGAGCGAACGAAATTATTCAGAAATTTGACCATACAAGGCCAAACGGGACAAGCTGCTTTACTGTATTAAAGGAGCTTAATATT
>QKDG01000081.1 GCA_003246805.1 Clostridia bacterium
TTTATTTTCTGGCTTAATATTTTTATTGCTCAATGCCTTTTTATCTGAGTTTAATCTTGTTTTTGTGCTTGTCAAGAAAAACCCTCCCCATTTACCATTAGCCGACTGATATTACATTAGAAATAATATTTGAAACAGCTATTACACCGATTATACCTGCAACAAATGTAATAATTGAAAAAACTATTACAATTTTATATTCACCCCAACCTGACATTTCAAAATGATGATGAATAGGGCTCATTTTAAAAATTCTTTTGCCTGTTGTTTTGAAGCTTATTACTTGTAAAATTACAGACAATGATTCAAAAACATATATTATCCCTATCAAAGCTATCAAAATATGATATCCTGTTGCAAATCCGAGTGCAACAACTGAACCGCCCAAAAACATTGACCCAGTGTCACCCATGAACACCTTTGCGGGATTAAGATTCCACAATAAAAAGCCAAGGCATCCACCTGCCAGAGCTACCGAATAAATTGAATACTCATTATTATTAAGCAAAATAAAAATCGTTAAAAATGCTATCGACACAACAAGGGTAACTGAACCACAAAGCCCGTCTACACCGTCTGTCAGATTTACTGAATTCACAATAAAAATGATGAACATTATCATCAAAGGAATATAAAAGATTCCGAAATTGACTTCTCCAATAAACGGGAATAGTATTGATGTTCCTTTTTCGCCAAGAAATCTCAGAACAAATAAATATCCTGCTGCTATCAGCACTTGAAAAACAAGCTTTTGTTTTGCATTCAAGCCCAGATTTCTCTTTTTTACTACTTTTATATAATCGTCTAAAAACCCTACGAGCATAAAAAGCAATGCCATTACAAATCCAGCAAGGAGTTTAAGCCCTGCTGTATCTTCTCCCGGAACAATTTCACCAGGTACATAGGTTCTCAGTAACACAAAGCCAACTACTGTTGCTACAAGACTTCCAAGAATGAACATAAACCCACCCATTGTTGGCGTTCCTTGCTTATTTTTATGCCATTTTGGCCCTATATCAAGAATCGTCTGTCCAAATTTCAAACGGCGCAGATATGGAATAATAACCAATCCGCTCAAAGCTGTTATCAAAAATGCAAGTAGTGCTACAATTGTGTTAATCCAGAATGGCATTTTATACTCTCCCTTAAATATTAAACTCTATTCATATAGCTGCTCGATAACTTCTTCAAGCTTCATTCCACGGCTTGCTTTAAACAAAACCAAATCATCGGGCTTTAAAAGGCGTTTCAAGTAATTTACTATAACACTTTTGCTCTCAGAAAACATAACATCCTGCATTCCATTGCTTTTTGCTTTTTCTGCAATATAACGTGAATTATTACCATAGCAAATCAGAATATCTGCCTTTGACTCTGATACATAATCCCCTACATTTTCATGCAGAATTTTCGACATTGAGCCAAGCTCAAGCATATCACCCAAAACAGCAATTCTTCTCCCCTGCCTCATAGGCTTTAATTCTGTCAGAACTGCAAGGGATGCACGCATAGAATCGGGGCTTGCATTATAGCAATCTATGATAATTGTCTGTTCACCTTTTTTAACAATACTTTGCCTTAGTCCGTTCGGTAAAAACTTTGCAAGTGAATCAACAATTTCTTCGGGTTCAATTTCAGCAAGTATTCCAACACAAAATGATGCAAGCGCATTCATTACATTATGAATCCCTGCGCATTTCAACCTTGCCTTGATTGATTTTCCCCAATATACAATGTCAAATATTGTTTCACCGTTTTCTGTTACTATATTATCAGCATAAACCTCGGCACTTTTATTTTTTATTGCATAGTAGACAATATCCCTGTTGATTTCATTTTTAAGATTTATCAAAAGATCATCATCACCATTTAGAACCAACGGGGTATATATTGATGCACCATCAAGAATTTCAAGCTTTGCTTTTAGAATTCCTTCACGTGAGCCTAAATTTTCAATATGAGAATATCCTATGTTTGTTATCACAGCAATTGTAGGCTTTGCAGCCTGAGAAAGAACAGATATCTCACCAAAGCCTGACATTCCCATCTCTATAACTGCTGCTTTATGCTCAGGCGTCAACTTTAATAAAGTATGAGGAAGCCCGATATGGTTGTTAAGGTTACCCTCTGTTTTTAATGTAAGATATTTGCCTGACAATACAAGCGCTGTCATTTCCTTTGTCGTTGTCTTCCCCACACTTCCTGTTATGCCAACAAGCACAGGTGCAAATCTTCTTCTGTAATAGCCTGCCAAATCAAGCAGAGCCTTGTTTGTATCGTCAACTATTATACATCTGACACCTTCAATTGCCTTTTCGGATATTACTGCTGTGGCGCCAAGCTCGATTGCTTTTTCTGCAAAGTTGTGGCCGTCAAAATTTGCACCTTTGAGTGCAATAAAAACGCTGCCTTTTGTAATGGTTCTCGTATCGGTTGATATTGAAGAAATAATTTCGGTGCTTGGATATCCATAGCTACCGTTTACTGCTTCAACAATCTCATATATGGTTAAATCTTCCATAGACTCTCCGTTTCCCAATAAATATTTATTCTATTAGTTTTAAACCGTCTGCCACAACTTCTCTTTCGTCAAAATGGATTTTTTCGTCATTTGCCAAAACCTGATAGTCCTCGTGGCCTTTACCTGCAAGAACAATTACATCGCCTTTCTGTGCATTTTTAATCGAATAATAAATTGCTTCACGCCTGTCTGTAATTGTTATATATGGTATTTCTGTTTCTTCAATACCTGCCAGAATATCTTTAATAATCTCGTCAGGGTCTTCATTCCTTGGGTTATCAGAGGTAATAATTAAAAAATCACTGAATTTAGCAGCCGCTTTCGCCATTAGCGGGCGCTTTTTCTTATCTCGGTTTCCGCCACAGCCAAAAAGGCAGATAAGCCTTCCCTCTGTGAATTCTCTAACATTAGGCAGCACATTTTCAAGAGCGTCCGGTGTATGCGCATAATCGCACATTATCGTAAAATCTCTTCCTGTCGGAATTATCTCGGCTCTTCCTTTTACACCTTTGCATTTTGAAATTTCTTCAATTACCTTTTCTGATGAAAGCCCTAGCTTTTCGCAACACGCTAATACTGCCGTAATATTTGATACATTGAAATATCCAGGCATTGAGAATTCAACATGCTGTGTTCTTGTGTTATCAGAAAACCAAAATGAACTGCCACTTGCTGAAAGCTTTATACAATCAGCATAATAATCTGCCATATTTTCTATACTATAAGTATATTTAGGGCAGGTTATCTCAGAAAAATATCTTCTTCCCGCTTCATCATCTGCATTTATTATTGCAAAATCACAGATATCAAATATCAGTTTTTTTGCCTGATAGTATTGTTCCATTGTACCATGAACATCTAAATGATCCTGTGTGAGATTTGTAAAAATCGCAGCAGCAAAATGAACAGGGCCTATTCTTCGCTGTTCAAGTGCCTGTGAGGAAACCTCCATCACTACGTATTCACATTTTTCATCTGCCATTTTAGAATAAAGCTCAAACAAATCAAATGGCTCTGGGGTTGTTCTTTCGGTATGCAAAATTTTATCGCCTATCTCGTTTTGGCTTGTTCCTATAAGACCAACCTTATATCCCATGCCTGTCAAAACCTGTTTTAAAACTGTGGTAATCGTAGTTTTTCCATTTGTTCCGGTTACGCCGATAATTTTCAGCTTTTTGTCGGGGCGTTCAAACCAGTTTGCACAAATAGTTGAATATGCAATTCTTGTATCCTTGACGATAACCTGATTTTTTAAGCCTAAATCTTTTTCACAAACTATTGCCGCCGCACCTTTTTCTAACATTTGCGTGGCAACATCATGGCCATCAAAGTTCTTGCCTTTTATGCATACAAAAAGACTTCCCTCGCTTACCATTCTGGAATCAGAGGTAACCGATGTGATTTCAACATCTGAAATATTTGATAATGCTATGCCGTGTAATAATGTCTGAAGCTTCATCATTAAGCCCCCTATCTATATATTAGCCTGTTTCATTATTCGTTACAAAGGTTACTTCTATTACTGAACCCCTCGGAACTTTTTGCTCTGTGTTTGATTGTGATATTGCATATGCGCCAGGAGAGTTAACTGCTCCGCCTGCTGCAATAAAATTAAGCCCTGCATTTGTTATTGCTTTGTTAGCATCCTGTAAGCTCATTTTAATAACATTCGGGACTGTAACCATCTGTTCTTCGGTTGCTTCCTCTGTATACAGGATAATTTTCCCGCCCTTTGGGATTGTGGTTGCGCTTTCAGGCATCTGTTTTATAACATTTTCGCCGTCACCTAAAATTTCGGGTTTAAGTTCTAATGCGGTAAGCGTTTGTTCTGCCTTGGCTACTTCGCTCCCTACAACATTCGGAACCTGAACATTCAGGCTTGCAAGCTCTTCATCCGTATATTCCTTGAAGTATCCAAGATACGGTAATGCTTCTTCAAAAACTGCTGATACAACAGGAGCAGCAACAAGGCTGCCATAATATACCCCTGCACTTGGCTCATCCACCATAACAAGCATAATTATTTCAGGGTCGTCCGCCGGAGCAAAACCAACATATGATGATACATATATTTGCTTTCCTGCTTCACCATACTCATCGATTTTTTGTGAAGTACCAGATTTTCCACCTATACTGTAACCTTTTATATATGCATTGCTGCCACCATTTGTTATAACAACAGATTCAAGAGTTTCACGCATTATTTTTGATGTTCCCTCAGAAATAACCTGTCGTTTTATCTGTGGCTCAAACTGTTTTACTATGTTTCCATCACTGTCAACTATCCGATTTACAACATAGGGTGTAACCAGATTTCCACCGTTTACAACTGCTGCATAAGCCGTAATCATTTCAAGCGGTGTAATTTTATGTGACTGCCCGAACGAGCTTGATGCAAGGTCAATCCTTGTCATATCCTCAGCATGATGATAAATACTTGTTCCTTCTCCAGGAAGGTCAATACCTGTTTTCGAATCCACACCAAAGGCAGAATAATACTCGCTGAATTTTTGAACACCCAGGCGTTGACCAATCTCAATAAATGCAGGGTTGCATGAGTTTGTCATGGCCTGAACGAAATTCTGATCCCCATGCCCCTGTGTTTTCCAACAGTCAAAACCCTGTCCGTCAACAGTAACATGCCCGCTGCAATAAAAATGTGTATTTACATCAATTACCTTTTCTTCAAGCGCTGCTGATGCTGTAACTACCTTAAAAACTGAACCAGGGTTATAAAGCTCTGTAATAGCCTTGTTCTTCCACTGCTTTTCCCACGCTATCGCACGCTTCTGTATATATTCATCCCCTTCAAGCTGGCTTAGCATTTCAAGCGTTGCTGAATCAGTTATTACTGTGGGGTTATTTAAATCAAAACCAGGTTCAGTTGCCATCGCAAGAACCTGCCCTGTCTTTGCATTCATAAGTATCGCACACGCCCTGTTTTTTGCCATATTTGATGAAACAGCTTTTTTAAGCTCTTTTTCAACATAATGCTGTAAAGCGCTGTCTATGTTTAAAACAATATCGTTTCCATCCTGTGCCGCAAAGCTTTGCTCATATCTATAAGGCATTTGCTGGCCAAGCGCATCCTTTGCTGAAATTATTCTGCCGTTTATACCTGTCAAATATTCATCATACTGGGCTTCAAGGCCATACTGCCCGTGCCCGTCAAACCCTGTAAATCCTATTACGCTCGCTGCCATATCATTCTGCGGATAGCTTCTTTGCGTATCAGGGTCGCACCCTATGCAGGAAATATCGTTTTCCTGTATAAAAGCTGTTACCTTATCAGCAACATCCTTTTCAACTTTTCTTTTTAGAATTTCATACTGGCTGCTTTTAGCTGCCCTTGTCCTTATTGTATCCTCATCAAGCACAAGAATTGCTGACAGCGTGCTAACAATCAGCTCCAGCTTGTCGGCATCATTTTTATTAAGCATTGCAGGGTCAATAAAAACATTATAGACAGTGACACTCTGTGCCAGAATATTACCATTTATATCAAGAACACTTCCCCGATTTGCATTTATTGTTCTGCTTGAAAACTGCTGCTGATTTGCAAGCTCCTGAAAATCAGTGTTTTTCTGCAAGGAAATCACAACAAGGTTTGTCACAATAAAACCGGTAAAAATAATTATAAACAATCCTATAACATTAAACATACGCCTTTTCATGCCCGTCGTCGGCTTATTTGACATAGACTGCTCCTTTAACTGAACCATTGATTTTTTTGTGCCACTATTTTAATGATAAAACTTATGGACTTGACTTCTTAAAATATACTTATTCACTAAAATCCAATATATTCCAAAACATCTGAAAACCAATTTTTAATTGTGATAAGAATATTTCCGTCATCGTTTTTAACCACTTCAACAACATTTTCGCTTTGTATCTTAACATACTTAACCTGAGATTTATCCAATTTAACAAGCCCCAGGTCATTTTCAGCATAATTTTCTACTGACGATATTGAGGTTTTCCTCTCAAGCTCTGTTTCAAGACGGGCTGATTCATTTGTCAAAAGACTCAGCTGGCTTTGTGCATCTGTTGCCTGTGCATAAAGGCTGTTAATTTCCGATTTTCCATATAAAACTGCGCACAGCAAAAACAAGGTTGCTGCACCCATGATAAATATTTTAACAGCAGACACAGTTTTTTCAACCGTATTTTTGTGAACCCGAATCTTTGGTTCCGGCTGCTTTTTAGGCAATTGCTCATATACTGAAATATCATAAGCCAGATTGTTGGTTTTTGCCATATTTATCACTCCTCTATTCTTTCAATAACTCTCAGTTTGGCACTTCTGCTTCTCTTGTTTAGTTTAAGCTCGTCTTCTGATGCTTCAATTGGTTTTCTGTTTATTAGCATTCCTATTGGCTTTTTCCCACATATACATTGTGGAAAATCAGGCGGGCAAATACACCCCTTGCACCATCCCGCAAATCTTTGTTTTACTATTCTGTCTTCAAGAGAATGAAATGTTATAACAGCAAGTCTCCCGTTTTTTTTAAGGCTGAAAAAAGCTTTGTCAAGCCCTTCGGATAAATGCTCAAATTCATTGTTTACAGCAATTCTTATTGCCTGAAAAGTTTTTTTGCATGGGTTTTTTTCTCTTCTAACTTTTGCAGGAACACTTTCCTTAATTATATCTGCAAGCTCAAGGGTTGTGTTGATTGTTGCTACTTCCCTTTTTTTTATTATGTTTGAGGCAATACTGCGGGCAAATTTTTCTTCACCAAACTCAAAGATTATTTTTGAGAGCTGTTCGTATGAGTAGGTATTTATAACTTCCTTTGCCGACAATCCTTCCTGGCTCATTCTCATATCAAGGGGAGCATCGACATGATAAGAAAATCCTCTGTCCCCTGTGTCAAGCTGATGAGATGACACGCCTAAATCAAGGAGCACACCATCAACTTTATCTATTCCAAGGCTTTTAAATACCTCGTCAATCTGTGAATAGTTGTTTTTGACAACTGTTGCGTTATAGTCCTTTAAGCGCTCTGTTGCAATCTGCACAGCAGTAGGGTCACGGTCTATCGCTATCAATCTTCCGTTATTCAGATGCTTTGCTATTTCTATTGAATGCCCTGCACCGCCAGCTGTTGCATCAACATATATTCCGTCAGGATTTATATTCAGTCCTTCTATACATTCATTAAGTAATACTGAAATGTGATTGAACTCCATCTTTTTAAATCCCCTTTATTTAAAAATCAATTCCTTCCATTGCTTCTTCAAGCTTGTTGGATGAAAAATCATCATTGAATTTATCCCATTTTTCTTTATCCCAAATTTCAGCCCTTGTGGATGCGCCAATAACAACTACATCCTTATCAAGATTTGCATAATCACGTAGCTGTTGTGGAATTAAAATTCTGCCCTGCTTGTCCGCCTCAACCTCACACGCCCCTGCCATAAAAAATCTTTGTAGCTCTCGCCCTTTTGATAACGGAACCTTCCTAATTTTTTCAGCAAGCTCTTCAAAGCCCTCTTTAGAATAAACGAAAAGGCAACCATCAAGCCCCTTTGTTATAATGAACTCATCACCAAGCAATTCCCTGAGCTTTGTTGGAAAATTCATTCTTCCCTTAATGTCCATATTATGAGCAAAAGTACCCATCAGCATACTGCCTGACAATTTGTTCACCTCCTTTTAGGGATTTGACACCACTTTACACCACTTTACACCACTACAAGCTAATTATACAACTTCTGTAAAAAAATTGCAACAGTTATAATAATCATTTTAAAATGAAAAGTTTAATAATTTTTGTTTTAAAATATTGTTAATAATGCATAAAAATAGATGAAAAGCTATTGAAAAATAGCTTTTCATCCCATTAAATAAACATTTGTTTTAATTTTTTATTGCTTTCATTATGTTAATTTTTTATGAATGCAGAGTTTTTCCACGAAAAAAGAGTTATTTCTTTATATGATATACTAATTTGGTTTGGTCCAGTGCTGTTCCTATAAAAAGGAATACCGCAAAGCTCCCCACTGCCTGAATAATTAAACCAGGTATTGCAATAAGCTGTGCCTCAAAACCACCAAATAGGATAACTTCTGCAATATAATATCCCCCGATAGTTATCAATGAAGAAAAAACTATTGCAATTAATGAACGCTTTGTGATTATTTTTGTTCCCTGCGCCTTTGCAATATACAGGCAGGTGGCATTTAGGCTTTTGATTATAAACGTTGGTATTACATATATAGCAAAGCCAGAAAAAACATCGGCAAGCGATTCACCAATTGCCCCTGCAATTATTCCAAATGGGAATGGCATTAGCACTGAGGCTAAATACATCACTGCATCACCAAGGTGGATGTATCCGTTTCCGTATACGATATGAATCATTGTTGTAACTGTAATCATCGCAGTAAAAAGTGCTGTATAAACAATTGTTTTTATTTTTTTATTCATTCAATAACCCTCCGAGCTTATAAAGTAAAGGTTCAAAAACAACGCCCTCTGATACCGGTGCGTTATGCTTTGTCGTATATTTCAGGCAACTATATATAAATCGTGTTGCTATCTGAACGGCATGGTTTAAATTGTAGCCTTTTACAAGCATCCCCGTTAAAACAGAAGCAAATAAATCACCTGTGCCTGAAAAAGACTGTTGCGATTTTTTTGTAACAAAAGATGTGCCTTTTTTGTTGTTATAAACATAGTTGAGTAGCTTATCTTTATACTCTATCCCAGTAATAACAACAGCTTTTGCACCGTAGTCACATAATCTGCTTGAAATATATTCGCATTCTAAAACTGACAGATTTTCCCCCTTGTATTCGACATCAGCAAGATAGCAAGCCTCAGTCACATTGGGAGTAATAACATCGGCAACTGCAACCAGCCTCTTTAACTCGTCGCACATTTCCTTTGTATAAGTTGAATATAATCTGCCCTTGTCACCCATAACAGTATCGATAACACAAAATGGCTTTTTTGAAAAGCTATTTATAAAACCCTCTGTTATCTTAATCTGTTCGAGCGAGCCTAAAAACCCGCTGTAAATTGCATCAAATTCAATTTCGCTTTCTTTCCAATTGGAAATATAATCAGGAAGGGAATCAGTCAAATCCTTAAAATAGAAGCTTTCAAATCCGGTGTGACGTGACAATACCGCGGTGGGCAACGGGCAGCACTGCACTCCCATAACTGATAAAACAGGCATGGCAATAGTGAGAGAACATCTCCCGAAGCCTGATATGTCATTTATTGCTGCTACCTTTGGAATAATACCCACGTTACTTCCCCCATATATTTTGTTAACATCTTAATAATATACAAATATAATCATAATATCAAGAATTAAATTCTTCTTTATCGCTACATTCTTTTTGTGTAATTTAAATAATTAATGTAATATAAGCATTGCTGTTTTTGTTGTTATTTACCTAAACGCCGTCAAGAAAAGCACTGATTTTTTCACTCGTTGATATTATAGACAATATTACCACTGATAAGGCTATCCGTATTTGTTCAATACGTAGAATATTTTTATTGTTCTGCTTGTATATTTTTCGTTATATAGTACCCATTTTGATTTAAAAGCATATTATAAATTGAAAAAAGTATATAAATCCAATACTTTATAGGAGGGGTAACATGGCACTGGCAAAAACCGAATTTTTTTTAGGAGGAATAACACAAAATGGATTCCATACGCATTTTGATAATGAAATAAGCAACGAGCAGTATTTCACTTACATATTAAAGGGCGGAGCAGGAACAGGAAAATCAACTTTATTGAAAAAAATTGCAAAGGAATTTTGTGAAATTGATGATGTTTGTATTTATTACTGCTCAAGTGACCCTAACTCACTTGATGCCGTTATCCTGAAAAAAGCAAAAGTGATAATTGTTGACGGAACAGCACCTCATACCTTTGACCCTGTTTATCCGGGTGTAAGCCAGATAATATTAAACCTCGGGGAGTTCTGGGATGGTGAGACCTTAATAAAAAATTATATTGATATCGTAAATACAATAAACGAAAATCTAAAATGGCATAAACGTTGCAAAAACTACGTCAACGCGTTAGCCTCGTTATTTACAGATACTTATTCTATTGCTCATGAAGCTTTAAATTATAAAAAGCTTGATGGTTTTGTAAGCAGGCTTTCCAATAAGCTTTTACCAAAAAAGGCTTTAAAAGAAGGGGAAACTGAATTTGCTCAGCTATCTGCCCTAACACCAAAGGGGTATTATTCTTTGTTGGATACAGTAAAGGAATATGAAAACATATATATACTTAATGATAATTATTTTGCTGGCTCTGATATATTCTTGCGTGATTTTGCAAACATTGCTACAAGTAAAGGGCTGGATGTGATTATCAGTGAATGCACACTTTTCAGCCCGCATATTTATGAGCATCTTCTTATCCCTGCTTTAAAAACAGCATTTATATCCTCAAACCCTATAAATAACAATACAATTGATAATGCAAAACCAATTAACTATTTAAGATTCTATAACAGCTCTCAAATATCACAAAAAAAACAACGCTTAGCTTTTAATAAAAAAGCATGTGATGATTTATTGGAAGAAGCTGTCAGCGTTTTAAACAATGCGAATGTAATACACAGAAAAATCGAAGATTATTATATCTTAGCAATGGATTTTGATAAGGTAGAGCAATTAACACAAAAGCTTATCAAGCAGATTAAAAATAAATATAGCAATAATTGAATATACAAATTTTTATTATTAATGGTTTACTATTTTTATAGCTAATCAATAAAGATTATTTTTCATCAGATAATCCTGCAACTTTTTAAAATCCTCATATGCGACAGGCTTTAATCTTGCGTTTCGTAAAATAGCGGCAGGATGATATACCGGAAATAATATCCTGCCGTTATATTCTATAATCTCCCCATGAATTTTTGAAACACCTGCGGTTTTGCCCAAAAAATATTTAATGGCAAAATTGCCTACCATAATTATAACCTGAGGGTTGTGCAGATTAATCTGTAAGTCTAAATAATGCCTGCATTCATTTATTTCATTTTTTTTGGGATTCCTGTTTTCTGGCGGACGGCATTTAACCACATTGGTTATATATAAATTCTTTTCACGGCTTATACCTATTTCTGCAAGCATCTGCATTAAAAGCCTGCCACTTCTTCCCACAAAAGGCTTGCCCTGCTCATCCTCATCTGCACCCGGTGCTTCCCCGATAAGCATTATGCTTGAGTTAATTACCCCGTCGCCATCTATTGCGATGTTTCTTCCTTTATATAAATCACATTTTTGGCATTCATTAATCTCTTTTTTTAATTTCATTATTGAATCATTCATAGCTTGACCTCACTAAAAAAAAGTTGTAAAATATATTAATACACTTATTATATATTGGAGGATAAATAATGTCAAAATTTATTGTTGAAACTTCTGCACGTCATATTCACGTATCAGAAGCTGACCTTGCCGTTCTTTTTGGTGAGGGCGCAAAGCTAACAAACAAAAAGGATTTATCACAGCCCGGCCAATTCGCATGTGCAGAAAAGGTAACCGTTGTCGGACCTAAAAAAGAAATACCGGGAGTAACAATTTTAGGCCCTGTACGCCCTAACACACAGATTGAGTTATCAGCAACCGATGCACGTTCTATCGGAATTAAAGCACCTGTAAAAGAATCTGGTGATATTGCCGGAACACCTGGCTGCAAAATTATCGGGCCATGTGGAGAGGTTGAGATTAAAGAGGGTGTAATCGTTGCTAAAAGGCATATACATCTCACCCCTGCTGATGCCGAGGCACTTAACGTAACTGATAAAGAAATAGTTGCTGTTAAAATAGATTCCCCAGACAGAAGTGCAATTTTGTGTGATGTTGTATGCCGTGTTCATCCAAACTTTGCCCTTGCTATGCATATCGATACTGACGAAGCAAATGCTGTTGGTGCAGTATGCGACCAAATGGGTGAAATTATAAAACTTTAATTTATTAAAAAAATGAAACAGGTTGAATTTTCAGCCTGTTTTTTTGTTTTATTTTTCTATAAAAAAAATTAAATATAAATATGTATCCTGGTTAGAATATTAGTGTCGGAGGTGATTTCATTGGAATATAAAAATACTAACATGCCATTTGGCATAAACGCTTTTACACCTGAACCAAAACCAAATGCTAAAGAAATCACAGCACTTGTAAAAAAAAGTGGCAGAGTAACGGGTTATAAATTATCCAACGGAGAAAAACTGTCAAAGGCTGATGGAATTGCACTTGCAAAGGCTGGCGAAATTAAAAATGTAGGTATCGCAACAAGAAACGGTAATGAGTACCTTCGGACCTTGCCGGATGGAAGCGAAGGTAATAATCTTAGCAATCTGCCATCTGTCACTGATGAACACTTTTAAAATTAGGAGTAAATTTACTCCTAATTTTTATTGTAAAAAAGTCATTTTCTTATATTCATTGCAAATGAATTCGTGCATTTTCGTTGCTTTGTGATCATCCCCGAACCCCTTAGCAACATATATTATAGTTTTTAACCACTTTGTAATCAGAGTATAATTTCTCATAAATTTTTTGTTGATTATTATAAAATAATGTGTTATAATATATTTTATTCGTTCAGTTACAATACGGAGATGTATCGAAGTGGTCATAACGGTGCTGACTCGAAATCAGTTGAACCTTCACAGGTTCCGTGGGTTCGAATCCCACCATCTCCGCCACAAGTCCAGTAAGCATGAGAGCTTACTGGACTTTATTTTTTAGCCACCTGCCTACCAGAAGCAACGTGCCAGTGTTAAAATTAATTCATCCCCATTTGAGTTCTAATAATTACCCCCACGCTGGTCAGTTGACGTTATGTTTTATCAGAATTAAGCCCTATCATTCCGATTGTATCTATGTCCTGAGCCAGCACTGCCCATAGACTTTATCGGAGTCAGTTTAACACATAGCTTTCTTATTTGCAAGACGGGGATTATTGAGTGGAGACAAAAAACGGAATAATTCATTACTAATCACTGAATTATTCCGCAAATTATTTGTTTAAAAATTATAGATTTTATTCCTTTTTAAGCTTATCCATTACAACAGTTATTGCTATTCCGAAAATAAGTGTCCCGATTGCAATAAAGCCCTGTGCATTAAAAGCAAATTCCTGCGGATAGATAACAAAAACCGAACCGACGACAAGCCCTAATATTGCTGAATATACTGTCTGATGAAACTTCTTTAAAAGGAATCCTATAAGCTTTGCTCCACCTATAATTCCTATTAAAATGCCTATTCCAACTGGGATAAGCATCAAAATATCAAGCCTGTCAATAGCTGCCAAAACAGTTTCGTATTGACCGATAGCTTTCAGCATAAAA
>QKDG01000055.1 GCA_003246805.1 Clostridia bacterium
TTACATCAGTTATAATTCCACTGTCAATTTTCAGATACATTTTCATTATATCGCCGCATTTTGCGTTACCAACTTCACCGATACCGTCAGCGTTTTCCATCTCTCCAACGTTTCTTGGATTTGCAAAATGGTCCATTACCTTTTCACTATATAGCATTTTTTGTTTCTCCTTTACTTAATCAATTCATTTTTACACATTTTTTCCCACAAAGGTGACATTGAACGCAATCGCTCAACAATCGGGGGGAGCTTTTCTAAAATATAATCAATATCTTCATCAGTAGTGTCTTCCGAAATTGATAATCTCAGTGAACCATGTGCAATTTCATGTGGCAAGCCGATTGATAAAAGAACGTGTGAAGGGTCAAGCGAGCCTGATGTGCAGGCAGAACCTGACGAAGCTGCAATTCCCATAAAATCAAGTGATAAAAGCAGGCTTTCACCCTCTATTCCTAAAATTGAGGTGTTGCTGTTTCCACACAAGCGTTTTTCTCTGTCACCGTTCAGCCTTGTTTTAGGGATTTTTAAAATACCGTCAATAAGCTTATTGCGCAATTTTGAAACTCGTTCAATTTTTTGCGAAATATTCTCACAAGCATCAGTTATAGCAACCCCCAACGCAACAATAGAGGCAACGTTTTCTGTTCCTGCGCGCTTTGAACGCTCCTGCGCTCCACCATAAATCAGGTTAGGGATAGAAATGCCAGATTTTATATACAAAGCACCAATTCCTTTTGGTGCATGAATTTTATGCCCAGAAAGTGAAAGCATATCAATGTTCATTTTGTTGACATCGATTTCAACATTGCCGATAGCCTGTACAGCGTCAGTATGAAAAGGAACTTTTCTCTCCCTGCAAATTGCGCCAATTTCTTCAATTGGCTGGATAGTCCCTATTTCATTGTTGGCAAACATTATTGTAACAACGCAGGTATCATCTCGCAAAGCGTTCCTTACATCATCAGGATTAATTATTCCATATTCGTCAACAGGAATATAGGTAACCTCAAAGCCTTGCTTTTCAAGTGCCTCACAGGTGTGAAGAACCGCGTGATGCTCAAAAACAGATGTGATAATATGCTTTTTGCCTTTTTTTGCGCCGTTTTCTGCACAGCCACGTATAGCCCAGTTATCGGATTCAGAACCACCACTGGTAAAATATATTTCATTTGGTTTAGCACCAATAGCATTAGCAACTTGTTCCCTTGCTGTAATAATAGCACGTGCTGATGTTCCGCCAAGTGAATATATGCTTGATGCGTTGCCATAATTCTCTGTAAAATACGGCAGCATAGCATTTAACGCTTTTTGTGAAACTTTTGTTGTTGCAGCATTATCTGCATAAACAAATCTTTTTTCCAATTCTATCGCCCTTTCTCTGCATAATGTTTTATAAAAATGTGAAGAAATTTCTTTTACAGCTTTATTATATACCATTCTTGTATATAATGCAAGAGCTATTTAGAAAATTTATCTCTTTGAATCACTGCAAGCGTATCACAGCGTTCATTCTCCGGATGCCCTGCGTGCCCCTTCACCCAAATAAATTCGACCTCATGTATTTCAATAAGGTCAAGTAAAACTGCCCAGAGGTCGCTGTTTAAAGCAGGCTCATTTTTCCCGCGCTTCCAGCCATTTGCACGCCATTTTTTTGCCCAGCCCTGATTTACAGCATCAATGATATACTTACTGTCAGAGTATAGTTTAACCCTGCATGGCTCTTTTAATGCTGACAAGCCTTCTATAACACCTTTTAGCTCCATGCGGTTGTTGGTCGTCTGTGCTTCGCCACCAGACAATTCCCTTACGTTTTCGCCATATCGCAGAATAACACCATACCCACCGGGGCCGGGGTTCCCTGAGCAGGCACCGTCAGTAAAAATTTCAACAGATTTTTTCATATTATTGTCCTTATAAAAAATTTATTATATTATATAACAAAGGAGAAGATTTTGCAATACACAAGAAACACAAATAAGAAAGGCAGGTTACCCTGCCTTACAGCTTGTAGAAAAAGCCCTTTTTACAATTTTATCATAAATTGAAGCACGTATTTGCGGTGGCTTTGCGGTCGCCCCCACACCCCTTCGCATCAAAAATCATAGTATTTCGAAACTCTGAAAGGCAGGTTACCCTGCCTTAGTTTGTAATAAAAATACTTCTTTACGTTTTCAATGCAAAACAATGCAGGTGTTTTCGGTGGCTTTGCGGTCGTTTCGTACCCTGCCTTATTAAAAAGCATGTATTTTTTGCGAATTCCCTGCATTGTATTATAAGTCAATTTTCATAGAAATATCAAAGCATTTTACGCTGTGAGTCAACGCACCGAGAGAAATAATGTCAACACCTGTTTCTGCAATCTGCCTGATATTTTCGTGAGTAACATTTCCGCTTGCCTCTAAAACTGCCTTGCCTGCTGTAATCATAACAGCCTCTCTCATCATATTACAGCTCATATTGTCAAGCATGATAATATCGGCACCGGCATTTAAAGCCTCGTCAAGCTCTTTCAAATCCCTGACCTCAACCTCAATTTTTATAGTATGCCCTATTTTTTCTCTTAATGCATTGACGGCATTTGTCAGGCAGCCATAAGCATCAATATGATTATCTTTTAGCATAGCACATTCTGATAGATTATAGCGATGATTTTTCCCACCACCTGCTACAACAGAATATTTCTGAATTGGGCGTAGCCCCGGCAGGGTTTTTCTTGTTTCGGCAATAGAGGCATTTGTGCCCTTTACAAGTTCAACGCATTTGTTTGTCGCTGTTGCAATACCAGACATATGCTGTAAAATATTAAGGGCGGTTCTTTCGCCTTTTAATAATGCCCTTGTCTTACCCGTCATTTTTGCGATAATATCGCCTTTTTTTACTTTGTCGCCATCTTTAAAGAATAAGTCGTATTCGATACTGTCATCAAGAAGTTCAAAGGTTCTCATAGCAACATTTATTCCGGCAAGCACACCGTCATCCTTTGCAACAAGCTTTGCTGTTGTTGCATTATCATCAACGAGATAATCGGTTGTAATATCAATATAGTTAATATCTTCAAGCAATGCCTTTTTGATAAGGTCATCGATATAAAACTGCATTAGTTGCATTTATATAACCTCCTTTAAAATAAGATATGCTATTGTTGCAAGTGATTTTGCAATAACATAATCCTGGTCAACCTTAAAGCGTTCATTTTCAAGCATGTCTTTAATTTTCTTGATTTCCTCAAATCCGGTTTTCAAGCCTTCATTATCAGGCTCAATAAAATAAGATGTCTGCATAATTGTTCTGATTTTTGTCCTTATTCCCTTTGGGATAACAGGAGCAGTCTCATCGTGCGAAAAGCTGTAATCTTCAAAACTTTCAGTTGCGTTTGAAAACTGTAAATTTATATGAGCAGCCGCTCGACGAGAAAAAACAAGAGCTTCAAGCAAAGAGTTGCTTGCAAGGCGGTTGTTTCCGTGAACACCAGTGCATGAGCATTCACCGCAAGCATAGGCGTTTTCCATACTTGTCTGAGAAAACTCATCGACTTTGATTCCGCCCATCAGATAGTGCTGACATGGATAAATAGGAATCATATCCTGCGACATATCAAAGCCCTGCTTTTCAAGATTTTTATATATCATGGGGAACCGCTCAACAATAAAGGTTTTATCCTTATGCGTAATATCAAGATAAAAATTGTCAGAGCCTGTTGCCTTTGTTTCCAGAAGAATTGAATGTGACACAACATCACGGGGAGCAAGCTCAAGCCGTTCATCATATTTGTCCATAAAGCGTTCAAACCTGCAATTTCTAAGATATGCCCCCTCACCACGAACAGCCTCAGAAATAAGGAAGCACTCACGAGTTTCTCGGTTGTTAAAAGCAGTGGGGTGAAACTGAATGTAGCTTAAATTTTTAATATCTAATCCAAGCTTGTGGGCAAATGTGATTCCGTCACCTGTTGCTATTGCAGAATTAGTGGTAAACTTATAAACTCTGCCGATTCCACCGGTAGCAAAAACAATAAAATGTGAGTTATAATGAAGTCGTTGCGTTCCTTTTAAAACATCAACGCTGAATCCTGTTGTGGTTTTTACAACATCACAAACAAGTGAGTTATCAATAATATCAACATTGGGAAGAGAACTAACAGTGTTTATAAGCTTTGAGAGAATTTCAAATCCTGTTGCATCAGCGTTGTGAAAAATTCTCCTCGCTGTGTGCCCTCCCTCAAGAGTCCTGTCATAGTCACCATCGGTATTCTTATCAAAATCAACGCCAAGCTCAATAATTCTGCCGATATCAGTTTCAGCCTCATTCACGAGAATTTCAAGATTTTTTAAATCATTTTTATATCCGCCGGCTACCAGAGTATCCCTCATATGATTTTCCGGGGAATCGGAAGGGCTGTTATATACACCAGCGATTCCACCCTGTGCAAGCGCTGAGTTACATAAGGTCATTTCTTTTTTTGTAATTATCAATATCCTTGTGGCGGGCGAAAGATTGATGGCGTTATAAAGCCCTGCTATGCCACTACCGATAATTATCACATCGTAGTTGTTGCTTGAATTCATATTAAATCACACTCTCTAAAATGTCATTTCTGACGTATACTTATTTTAGTATAACATAAAACGTTTAGCAAATAATTAAAATAATTATTAATTTTATTATATGCTTGAATTTTTTGAATTTAAAATGTATTATATGAGATAACAGATAAAAATGTTGAAAGGAAAAATTATGTTTGAAAACATTTTGGATAAACCAAAGGTAATATTGGTATGCGTAGATACGGGGGAATATGACGCCGAGAAATCCCTTGAAGAGCTTGAGGAGCTTACTAAAACAGCAGGGGCTGAGGTAGCAGCAAAGGTAATCCAGAAAAGGCCGTCAAGCGAAGTTGCAACCTGTGTAGGCCCGGGAAAGCTAACTGAAATTGCAGAGCTTTGTGCTTCGATAGAGCCGGCACAGCTTATCTTTGACCACGAGCTAACAGCAACACAGATAAGAAATATTGAGGATATAACAAAAACGCATACTATTGACAGAACCATGCTTATTCTTGATATTTTTGCCCAACGTGCAACAACGAAAGAGGGCAGGTTGCAGGTTGAGCTTGCACAGCAACGATACAGGCTGCCACGCCTTGCAGGCATGGGAATAAAGCTTTCACGCCTTGGCGGAGGAATAGGAACACGAGGCCCAGGTGAAACAAAGCTTGAAACTGACAAGCGTCATATAAGAACACGAATAGAAAACCTCCAAAGTGAGCTTAAGGAAATTGAAATGCGACGTGAAATTTCAAGGAAAAGGCGAAAAAAAGATAATGTTCTTGTTGCTGCTATTGTAGGCTATACAAACGTGGGAAAATCAACACTTTTGAATACAATGACACAGGCTGGTGTGTTGGCAGAAAACAAGCTGTTTGCAACCCTTGAAACAACATCAAGGTCAATTGAACTACCCGATGGCAGAAGCGTTATGCTTGTTGATACAGTAGGGTTAATCAGAAGACTGCCACATCACCTTGTTGAAGCTTTTAAATCAACCCTTGAGGAGGCAGCAAATGCCGATGTTATTCTGCATATATGTGACGCAAGCGCAGAAGACGTAAAGGAACAGGCGCAGGTTACACTTGATTTGTTAAACGAGCTTGGCTGCAAGGATATCCCTATACTGACAGTTTTGAACAAATGCGATATTACAAATGGTATAGAAGATGTGCAGGAGGATGAAAAGACAATAAAAATAAGTGCAAAAAATGCAGAAGGGCTTGAAAAGCTGTTGAATTCAATTTCAAAAGCTCTCCCGAAAAGCTCGTTCAGGACAAAACTATTATTGCCGTATAATATGGCATCATTACTAAGCCTGATAAGGATTGACGGTAAAGTTTTTCAAGAAGAATATCAGCCAGAAGGTATTTTAGTTGATGCACTTGTTGATATCAAAATATATCCAAAAGTTGAAGAATATAAGATTAAGCAATGATTTAAAGCATTATAAAAAAATAATCTCAAATTATAAATTGTAAATTATGCGTTTATAATAAATTTTATATTGACATTTTTTATCTTTTTATTATAATTAAGTATAGAACATTTTTAGGGAGTAGTCAAAATATGGCATCAACAACCTCGATTATGTAAATAATCTGGTGCTATATACCTTTTTGGTGACAAGACTTTTAATGTAACATTATTTGTTGCATTAAAAGTCTTTTTTAATGAATAATATTTTTGTTGCTAATATTTTTAAGGAGAGTTTAAATGGAACAGTATTTCAATCTGCAAAAAGATGAAGCCCTTTTAAAGCTTAAATCTGAATCAAGCGGTATAACCCAGCAGGAGGCTGAAAGCAGACTTCACCAAAATGGCTTTAATGAGCTGAAAGAAGGCAAATCAAAAGGCGTTTTAATCGTGTTTCTTGAACAGTTCAAGGATTTTCTTGTTTTCATATTAATTGTTGCCGCAATAATTTCTCTTTTGGCACAAAATGCAGAAAGCACAATTGTTATTTTTGCTGTAATTATTCTTAACGCAATATTGGGAACAGCTCAGCATTTTAAAGCACAAAAATCTCTTGACAGCTTAAAGGCAATGGCTACACCCTCCGCAAAGGTATTGCGTGATGGCAAAAAGATTGAAATACCATCACGTGAGGTTGTTGTAGGGGATATTTTAATGCTAGAAGCCGGCGACCTTGTAAGTGCCGATGGCAGAATAATCGAGAATTATTCCTTGCAGGTTAGTGAAAGCGCCTTGACAGGTGAGTCAACAAGTGTTGAGAAAATTGAAAAGATAATAACACAGGAGCAGGTTGCTTTGGGTGACCAGCTGAACATGGTTTTTTCAAGCTCACTTGTTACTTATGGACGTGCTAATGTTGTTGTAACTGCAACAGGAATGGATAGCGAAATCGGAAAAATCGCAACCTTGATGAATCAGACAAGCGAAAAAGCTACTCCTCTTCAAAGGAGCCTTGATGATTTCAGCAAAAAGCTTTCAATGCTTATTCTTGCAATATGTGCTGTTGTGTTCTTTTTATCATTAAGGAACGATACACCGCTTAATTCACTTATGTTTGCTGTTGCGCTGGCTGTTGCCGCAATTCCGGAGGCTTTAAGTTCAATAGTAACAATTGCACTTGCTATCGGAACACAGAAAATGGCACATCAGAATGCAATCATAAAAAATCTGCGTGCTGTTGAGGGGCTTGGCTGTGTTTCAATTATATGTTCTGACAAAACAGGAACATTAACACAGAATAAAATGACGGTAATGCAGATGTTTACAGGCTCAAAGACAATTGAAGCTAATGATGTTGACAAAAACGACTTTTTGCAGAGTGCGTTGCTGACATCAGCAATATTGTGCAACGACTCAACTGTTGCGGAGGATAAATCAATCGGTGACCCGACGGAAATTGCCCTCACTGATTTTTACTTAAAAATTCACAATGAATATGAAGGGTTCAGAAACAAGAATAACAGATTATCAGAAATTCCGTTTGATTCTGACAGAAAGCTGATGAGCACACTCCACGTTATTGATAAAAAGCATATTATTTTAACAAAGGGCGCAATTGATTCAGTAATGCCTAAGGTTAAAAGCATTCTTACAAATGATGGCATAAGGGATATTACTGCGGCAGAAATTGATGAAATTCACGACGTAAATGCAAAAATGTCAGTGCAGGGGCTACGTGTTCTTGCCTTTGTTCAGAAGCAAATCGCTGAGCATAAAGAGCTTACTGTTGAAGATGAGGATAACTTTACATTCATAGGGCTGATTTCAATGATTGACCCTCCCCGTGAGGAATCAAAGCAGGCTGTTGCTGACTGTAAGCGTGCCGGAATCAAACCGATAATGATTACAGGTGACCATAAGGTTACGGCAACAAGTATAGCAAGGCAGATTGGTATTTTCAACGATGGTGATATGGCTGTCAACGGGCTTGAAATTGATAGCATGAGCGATGAAGAGCTTTCACAAAAGCTTGAGAATATTTCTGTATACGCAAGGGTATCGCCTGAGCATAAAATCAGAATTGTTGATGCATGGCAGAAGAAGGGGCATATTTGCGCAATGACAGGCGACGGTGTTAATGATGCACCCGCACTTAAAAAGGCAGATATCGGTATTGCAATGGGTATTACAGGAACCGCGGTATCGAAGGATGCAGCATCAATGATACTGACTGATGATAATTTTGCAACGATAATAAAAGCCGTTGCAAACGGAAGAAATATTTACAGCAATATCAAGAACGCAATAAAATTCTTATTGTCTGGCAATATGAGCGGAATATTTACAGTTGTTTATAATGCTGTTTTAGGGCTTTCAATGCCTTTCACTGCTGTTCATCTGCTGTTTATAAATCTTTTGACAGACAGCCTGCCGGCTATTGCCATCAGCACAGAAAAGGCTGACGGGCATCTTCTTGACGAAAAGCCAAGGGGCGCAAACGAATCGATATTATCAAAGGACTATCTCACACAGATTATTACTCAGGGAATTCTGATAGCTATATTCACTATTTTTTCATTCTATAAAGGCTCACAGATAAGTGATGCCGCTGCATCGACAATGGCATTTGCAACACTTTGCCTTGCAAGGTTATTTCATGGGTTTAACTGCCGTTCAAATAAATCTATTTTTAGAATTGGTTTAACAACAAATGTGTATAGCCTGTTTGCTTTTTTTGGTGGAATTGCCTTGCTTGCCAGTGCTTTGTTAATACCGCCTTTACAGCATTTGTTTGAATGTGCTCCCCTTGGCTGGGACAATATAGGCTTTATTGCATTGATGGCATTTGCACCAACATTATTAATTCAGATAAAAAGAGTAATATTCGAGTTTGTCAGAAAATAAATATATATAAAACGACAAGTTCGAGGTGACTATGCTAATATCATCAATCACTACCTTTTTAAAAGCGCTTGTTATCGGTGCGTCAATGCTTATACCCGGGTTAAGCGGAGGAACAATGGCAATAGTTTTGGGTATATACGACAGGTTGATACATTCTGTGGGTACAATAACAAAAAAAGAGTATTTCAAGAAGAATATAACCTTCCTTATCCTGTTTCTTTCAGGCGCCTGCACGGGGATATATCTGTTTTCTGGCGTAGTGCTTTCACTTGTTGAAGAATACGAGGCTTTTTGTTCACTGTTTTTTGTGGGAATAATACTTGGCAGTATTCCTGCACTGCTAAAAAAAGCTGATATTAAAAACGTTGAGATAAAGGACAGTATTCCTGCTATATCAGGTTTTTCAATCTGCCTTTTATTGTCGATAGTTCCATCAGGCATATTCAGTTTGAGCAACGGGCTTGGGATTTTAAATATGATTATTTTTTGCATTGCGGGTATCCTTATTGCAGTAGGGCTTGTTCTGCCAGGAATAAGCGTTTCTCAAATGTTGTTGTTGCTTGGCGTGTTGGAGATAGTCTTATCAGCAATACGCGAGAAAAATTTTGCACTTATCATCCCTTTGGTTCTGTGCGTGGGGATAGGAATATTGCTTACAACAAATATACTTGAAAAATGCCTTAACAACCATACAAGAACAACATATCTTTTAATATGCGGATTTGTCATAGGCTCGGCTTTTGATGCATTCCCTGATAATATAAAAGGCGAAAACATATTGCTATCAACTTTTGCATTTTTTGCCGGGCTCTCATTAATGTCTTTGTTTTCATGGATTTCAGTAAAAATAAAGACTGATAAATAATTAAAAAACAGTCATCAGATTATTCTAACCGTATTTGATTAAAAATCAGACAATTAAGCAGCAACCTTTGATATATAACCCTAAACAAAAACTTTTCAGATTTTTTTATATAAGAATAAATTAATTATAAAAATAATATGATATTAAGAAAAGCTGAAAATGTGGGGTGTAATTATGTGTGGAATAGCAGGTTTTTGCAATTTTAATATGGACTATGAAAAAAACCGTGACAAATGGCTTGATACTCTTATCAATATGAGAATGTCAATAAGAAAAAGGGGAGAGGATAACGTAGGTGAATATCTGAAGAAGCAGGTGGGTTTGAGCCATACAAGATTGTCAATACGCGATTTGGGAAACGGCGCACAGCCAATCGTCAGAAATGTGAACAATAATGAATATGTTATCGTCTATAATGGGGAAATTTACAATACTGATGAACTAATGCACGAGCTTAAAGACTATTACGATTTTTACACAACAACTGACACTGAAGTAATTTTGTATGCATACGTTCACTATGGTATAGATTTTGTAAGCAAGCTTAACGGAATTTTTGCATTTGCTATATGGGATAAAAATATTAATAAGCTTATTTTGTATCGTGACAGAGTTGGTGTAAAGCCTTTATTCTTTACAATTAAAAATGATACTCTTGTGTTTGGGTCAGAAATTAAAGCTCTCTTTTGTCACCCTGAAATCAAGCCGGAAATTGATATTAACAGCCTGCGGGAGGTTTTTGGCATAGGCCCTGCAAGAACTCAGGGAAATGGTATTTTTAAAGGGATAAACGAGGTTAAGCCAGGGCAATATTGCATATTCTCAAAAGATGGCTTAACAGAAAAAACCTATTGGGAGCTTGAAAGCTTTGAGCATAAGGACAGCTATCAGCAGACAGTTGAAAAAGTTGCCTTTTTAGTTAAGGATTCAATAACACGCCAGATGGTTTCAGATGTTGAGGTTTGCAGCTTTTTATCAGGTGGTATTGATTCAAGCATAGTGACATCGGTCGCTTCAAGCTATCTTAAAGGAAAAGGCTCGCAGCTTAATACTTTTTCATTTGATTTCAAGCAGAACGACATATATTTTCAGTCAAATGCATTTCAGCCCGAAAGAGATAAGCCTTATGTTGATATTATGGTAAAATCATTTGATGTAAACCATACAGTGCTTGAATGTGATGAGGCTGATTTGGTGAATCTGCTTGAAACAGCAGTAAATGCAAAGGATTTACCATCAATGACGGATATTGATGCATCATTGCTTTACTTTTGTTCGCTGGTAAAGCATCGCAATAAGGTTGCATTGACGGGGGAATGTGCTGATGAGATTTTTGGCGGTTACCCATGGTTTTATAGGGAAGAGCTTTTAAATCACAACGGCTTCCCCTGGTCAAGAGATATACAAACAAGAACAATGCTTTTAAATGACGACTTTAAAAAACAACTCAAGCTTGATGAATATGTTATGGATATATATAATCAATCAAAAAATCATGTGCCCCATTTAGCGGGAGAAAATGAAATTGAAAGAAAGCGCAGAGAGATTTCTTATCTTAATATAAAGTGGTTTATGCAAACACTGCTTGACAGAATGGACAGAGCAAGTATGTATTCCGGGCTTGAAGCAAGGGTGCCCTTTGCCGACCATAGGATTATTGAATATCTATGGAATGTGCCATGGGAGTATAAATATAAAAACGGTGTTGAAAAGCATCTTCTTCGTGAAGCCTGCAAGGAGTTATTGCCGGACGAAATACTAAACCGCAAAAAATCCCCTTATCCCAAAACATACAACCCAAATTTTGATAAGCTTTTAAAAGAAAAATTCAAAGGGATAATCAGCAACAAAAAATCCCCTGTAAATGCACTTCTTGACATTGACAGGGTTAATGAGTTTTTATTGTTGCCTGCACAGCGCGTTAAGCCATGGTTTGGGCAGTTAATGGCAGCACCACAGCTAATGGCATATATAATACAGATAAACTACTGGATAGAGAAATTCGGGCTGAATGTATAAAAAAGTGGATATATCCTGTGGTATAGATTTATCAATATCAATTATATCATCAGAAGTTGATAAGCGCCTTGCAATATTATAAATTTAAGTGTATAATTTTAGTAAGCTTTACAAAATACATTTCAATATTTTTCTTTAAATGAAAATAGCTTTTCAGGGAATAATTATTAAAAAGAGTAATGGATTATTAAAAAAACAGGAGGGTCAATTATGGATTTTAAAACAAGTCAGACAAAGGATAATTTGATGAGAGCTTTTGCGGGAGAAAGCCAGGCAAAGAACAGATATGAATTTGCAGCATCTGTTGCAAAAAAACAAAAGTTGCATATTGTTGAGCTTGCTTTCAAATATACTTCCGAGCAGGAGAAGGAACATGCTAAAATCTTTTACAATCACCTGAAAGTTCTGAATGATAGCAATATTACAGTAGACGGAAGTTATCCTGTGAATAACTACGACGATGTTTTAAAGCTTTTAAGAGCTGCTCAGCACAATGAGTATCAGGAATACGAGCATGATTATGCACAGATGGCAAAAATAGCAACAGAAGAAGGCTTCCCTGCTATTGCTAATTCTTTCAGTTCAATTGCTGCAATAGAAAAAACTCATGGTGACAGATTTGGAATGCTTGCAGATATGCTGGAAAACGGCAAATTGTTTGAGGATGAGAATGAAGTCGCATGGATTTGCTTAAATTGCGGACACATTCATTTTGGGAAAAAAGCACCAGAGTCTTGCCCTGTCTGTGAGCACCCACAAGGCTACTTTTTAAGAAACAACCTTGCATTATTTAGCTAGTTTGTTTTATAAGTACAGTTGTTATTTTTATAAACGTGATTAAGTATAATAACAATTGTTGCTTTAGGAATAGGTTCTGGGGGGATACAACAAAGCCCCTATGATTATAAAAATGCTGTACTTTTAGAAATTAATAAAGTGATTATTAAAAAAATGAGATGGTCTGCTACCAGACCGTCTCATTTATTATATAAAGAATTCTAAAAAATCAGATACATAATTCCGCCAATAACACCTGAACTAAGCATAACTAACATGGGGTTTTTCTTATATTTTCGAATAATA
Organism: Clostridia bacterium; assembly: GCA_003246805.1. Taxonomy (GTDB): domain Bacteria; phylum Bacillota; class Clostridia; order Oscillospirales; family Ruminococcaceae; genus SZUA-444. Next base: position 12,832 of record QKDG01000055.1, read on the forward strand.
AATAAAGAAGCAGAAAATAAAAAGACGGAAATAAAATTAACAGCATTGATATCGGTTGAAAATCCCTTTTCTCCCCAAAAAGCAAGGATAATTATAGACAAACCGGCAGAAGCAATTAGCGCCACAACAGCAGGGCGAAGACCAGATAAAATCCCCTGCATAATTTTTAAGTTTTTAAATTTGAAATATATAAAAGCAAGAAGAGAAACAATAATGCATGAAGGCAAAATGCAGCCGATAGTTGCAACAATAGCACCAGGAATTCCTGCAAGCCTTATCCCAACAAAGGTTGCAAGGTTAATGGCAATAGGCCCTGGCGTCATCTGTGAAATTGTAAGCATATCTGTAAATTCAGTAATTGACATCCAGTGGTTATTTTCAATAACCTGTTCCTGAATTAACGGAAGGGCGGCATATCCCCCACCAAAGCTGAATAATCCAACCTGAAAAAAGCTTAAAAAAAGTTCAAGAATAATCATTTTTCGTTGTCCCCCTGTGTTTTGTTTTTTTGAAAAACGATTTTCAAGCTGCCGATAATTGCTGAAAAAATGATAATGTACATAACATTCACGTTAAAAATAAATGTAGCGGCAAACGAAATAAACATTAGTAAAATAAAAATCCAATCCTTTTGCCTGAAAACCTTGCTGCTTAAATTTATTGCAACATCAGCGATAAGTGCTGATACTCCTGCCTGCATTCCCTTTAACACGGAGGCAACAATAATATTTGAGCGAAAAGCAACATAAAACATTGATATAACTGATATAATTATTAATGGGGGGAGAATAGTTGCTGTTATTGATAAAACAGCTCCCAACACACCACCGATTTTAAAGCCCACCATAATAGAAGTATTGATAGCAACAGGACCCGGAGCAGACTGTGCTATTGCTGTCAAATTAAGCATCTCATCCTCAGAAAACCATTTCAAATCGTCAACAAACTTCTTTTGCATGAGCGAGACAATTACATACCCGCCACCAAA
>QKDG01000128.1 GCA_003246805.1 Clostridia bacterium
AACAAGCTCAGGATTTTCTCTTAGTATTCTGATATCTATCATTTTTATACCCCTTTATGCTATTATTGTTCCACGTGGAACATATTATTCTTCTCTGGAAAGTTTTTTGGCGATTTCAGATAAATCATCCTTGCTGTAATACTCTATTTCAATAATTCCTTTGTTTTTCCCATTGTTTACAACGACTTTTCTGCCAAGCTGTTGATTCAACGCTATTTCAATTTCTTTATAATAGCTGTCTGCTATCTCCCGTGTCAATGAATTTGTATCCTTTGGCCTTGCTTTTTCAGCTGTCAAATTTGAGCATATCTTTTCAAGCGCCCTTACTGTCAGCATATCCTCCTTGCATTTTTTTGCAAGCTCGCTCCTGATTTGCTTGTCCTCTATACCTGCAAGCGCCTTGGCGTGGCCTATTGTAATCTCTGCATTCCTTAGCATCTGCTTTATTTCATCTTCAAGCTTTAAAGCCCGCAAACAGTTTGCAATAACCGAACGGGATTTCCCGACTGTTTTTGCTACATCCTCTTGTGTCATTGAGTATTCTTCTATAAGGCTCTGATATCCAAGAGCTTCTTCAATAGGATTCAAATTCTCTCGTTGAAGATTCTCAATAAGGGCAATTTGCATCGTCTGCTTATCGTCAAGCTCACGCACATAAACAGGGATATCATCAAGCCCTGCCATTCGGCACGCTCTCCAACGGCGTTCGCCCGCAACAATCTGATAACCACCTGTTTCAAGCGGCCTGACAAGCAAAGGCTGCAATAAACCATGCTCGCGAATAGAATCTGCCAAAGTCGCAATCGCTTCTTCATCAAAATCACTTCTTGGCTGGGATTTATTAGGCTCAATCTCAGATATTCTTAAAGTGTATGAAGAGCTTGATTCAGATGAATTGTCAGAAAACAAGGCATCCATACCCTCGTTTTCTTCTTAGCCTTCTTTTCGCGGTCTAAAAACTCATCGCAAAACTGCTCATAAGCCTCAGCCCCAGACGACCTTTTATCATAGAACAACACCGGCTTCCCAAAGCTTGGTGCCTCGGATAACGTTACATTCCTCGGGATAACAATATCATAAACTTTTTTTGGAAAGTGCTTTTTAACCTCAGACACGACAGACGATGTAAGATTATATCTTCCGACAAACATGGTAAAAACTATACCCTCAATATCTATCCCTGGGTTATAATTATCCCTGACTCTTTTTATTGTATCGTTTAGCTGCGACAAACCCTCAAGCGAATAAAACTCACACTGCAAAGGAATTAGCACTGTATCACAGCTCACAAGCGCATTCAACGTAAGCATACTGAGAGAAGGAGGGCAATCAATCAGAATATAATCATATTGCTGTTTAACAGTAAGCACCTGCATTTTCAGCCTTTGCATTCTGTTATCAATGGAGGAAAGCTCAATTTCAGCGCCGGCAAGCTTCTGTGCCGCCGTGACAATGTGAATGTTCTTGAACTCAGTTGTCACAATTGCGTCGTGTATCCTGCACGAACCTATGATAACCTCATAAACAGTATTTTTAACATTCTTTTTCCTTATGCCAAAGCCGGTTGTTGTGTTGCCCTGTGCGTCAATATCTATGACAAGGACCTTAAAGCCACGAACGCTCAGCGATGCCGCAAGGTTAACAACGGTGGTGGACTTGCCAACTCCGCCCTTTTGGTTTGATACAGCAATTACCTTTCCCATAATGTCCTCCATTCAAAATTTGTGTGCAAATTTATTATATCATCAAACTGTAAAAAATAAAAGTGATTTTTTAAAAATGTTCCACGTGGAACAATTTTTATGCAAATAAACATAATTTTACAACTATAATCTCTAAAAAAACAACAAACCAAAAAGCCCGCCCTTCACAGAGCAGGCCATTTGGCTGGTGGTAATATGGGAGTAATCAAAAGGGCGTAGGTAACCCATAAAATCATAAATTCTAATTACAACTACTACGTACTTGCATTAGTGACTTCTTCTTTTCTGTTTTCGTGTTCTTTTTCTTGCTTTGATGCCTTTTGCGCTGTGCTTTTTGGTATGGTAATTGTATACTCAATATAATCGTCCATATCCTTTTTTGTTGCGTTGGCATTAACACCTGCCATTTTTACAGTCTGCACAGCTTTGTTAATTGTATTGTCAAACAGCCTTATATCACGCAATAAAACAGCACGCTTTTTAAAATTTTCCCGTTCCTGTTCTGTTGCAAGAAACTGCTGTATATACAGTTCAGTTTTTTCTACATTCATATTGTTTTTTGCGATTTTCTCAATAACCTCTAACCTCCGGTCAATATCACCAATTTTTAACAAAGCACGCGCATGGCGCTCAGAAAAATGATACTTTTTTATATATTCACGCTCAACCTCTGATAGTTTCAGAAGCCTGAGTTTGTTTGCTATTGTAGATTGTGCCATTCCAAGCTTTATTGATGCATCTTCCTGAGTCATTCCGTACAAATCTATCAGCTGTTCAATAGCAACAGCCTCATCAAAATAAGACAAATCCTCTCGCTGGATATTTTCAAGTAAAGCAAGCAGGGCAGAGCTTCTTTCGCTAATATCAATAATAATACATGGTACTTGTTTGAACCCGGCAAGCCTGGCAGCACGAAGCCGTCGCTCACCAGAAACAAGCTCATAGCCATTATCACAACGCCTCACAGTCAGTGGTTGCAAAATGCCGTTTTGCTTTATACTTGAAGATAGCCCTTGTAAATCTTCGAGATTAAAAACAGTGCGTGGCTGATGGGGGTTGGGGATAACACTATCTATGGGTACTTCTATAACCTTATTAACGGTCTTTTCTTTTGCTCCAAACAGATTTGCCATAAACATCCTCCTTTATAACTGTTTAGAGTATAACACATATTGTAAATAATTTCCATAACAATTTCAAATAACTTTTCCCCATTTTATAAAAAAAACCACTATAAAGTACAACTTTACAGCGGTTTTTTTGTCATTTGCCCTTTGTTTCTCGGGTATTTGATATTTGTATGCGATATTTTTCTTATAACATTCATTGTCCGCAAGTCGCCGTTTGGCAGCTGATAGCTCTCGGTCTTTTCAACAACACAGCCCAGTGCTTTTATCGCATTTCGAGCGTTATCCAACTCCTCCATTCCATTTGAGCCTTTTAGTGAAACAAAAATTCCACCGACCTTAACAAAAGGAATGCAATATTCACAAAGAACAGGCAATGCCGCCACAGCACGGGCAGTAACAATATCGAATTTCTCACGCATTAAAAAATTGTGGCCAGCTTCCTCAGCCCTTGCGTGGATACATTCAGCCTCGATTTCAAGCTTTTCTGAAAGCTCAGTTAAAAAAACAATTCTCTTATTAAGGCTGTCAAGCAAGGTGAGTTTTAAATCATCGCGCATTATTTTTAAAGGAACAGACGGGAAGCCAGCACCTGTTCCAACATCGATAAGGCTTGCACCTTTTTTTACATCAAGCTTATAAAAGGGGATAATACTGTCAAAAAAATGCTTGATGGTTATTCCCTCAGGGTCAAGAATAGCAGTAAGATTGCATCTGCTGTTATATTCAACAAGCATTTTAGAATATGTTGAAAACTTATCGTATTGAGTGCCAGAAACAGCTATTCCATTTTTCTCAAACAAACTGATAAAATCGGGTTTCTCAATTATCAATTTTTTCGCCCCCTTTGTTCAAGCCAGATAAGCAAAACTGAAATATCGGCCGGGTTAACACCAGATACTCTTGATGCCTGACCAACACTTAGCGGCTTGATTTTATTGAGCTTTTCAATTGCTTCAAGCCTTAGCCCCCTGATATCCCTGTAATCAATATCCTCAGACAGCTTTTTTTCCTCAAGCTTTCTCATTGCATGAACCTGCTCAAGCTGAATTGCAATATATCCCTCGTATTTTATATTAAGCTCAACCTGCTCACGCACTTCATCAGAAAGCAAAGGTCGCTCGATATCAAAGGCTTTTGTAGCATCATAGGTTACCTGCGGGCGCCTTATTAATTCAGCAAGCTTTATTCCCGTTTTAAGCCTTGCTGTTCCAACGCTTTCAAGATAATCATTAAGCTCATTAGTGGGGGACATATTTAGCTTCCACAGCCTTTTAACCTCATCATTTATCTGACTTTGCTTTTTTAATAAATGCTGATAGCGTTCTTCTGAAATCAGCCCTATTTTATAGCCGGCAGGAGTAAGCCTTTCGTCTGCATTATCCTGCCTTAAAAGCAACCTGTATTCGCTCCTTGATGTAAGCATCCTATACGGGTCAGAACACCCCTTTGTAACAAGGTCGTCGATTAGTGTTCCTATATACGAGGATGCTCTGTCAAGAACAAAAGGACTTTCACCCTTTAATTTTAGTGCGGCATTTATCCCAGCAACAAGCCCCTGTGCAGCAGCCTCCTCATAGCCGGAGGTTCCGTTAAACTGCCCAGCACCATAAAGACCAGGAACAGCCTTGAATTCCAACGTCGGCAAAAGCTCAGTCGGGTCACAGCAATCATATTCAATCGCATAGGCATTTCTCATAATCTCAACATTTTCAAGTCCCTTGATGCTCCTCAAAAATTTAATCTGAACATCCTCAGGCAGAGAGGTTGACATTCCCTGTAAGTACATTTCATCTGTATCAAGCCCCATCGGCTCAACAAAAAGCTGATGACGTGGCTTGTCAGAAAATCTGACTATCTTATCCTCAATGCTTGGGCAATATCTGGGGCCGACCCCCTCAATCTTGCCAGAAAACAATGCAGACCTTTTTATGTTTTCTTTAATAATATTATGAGTATTCTCATTTGTATAGGCAATATAGCAGGAAACCTGATTTTTAAGCTCGTCGTTATTTTCAAAAGAAAAAGGGACAATTTTTTCATCACCGTCCTGCTTTTCAAGCAAATCAAAATTAATACTCCGTTTGTGAACACGGGCAGGGGTACCAGTCTTGAATCTTCTTAAAAATACACCGCATTCTTTTAAGCTTTGCGATAACATATTTGCCGGCAAAACTGAATCAGGCCCACTTTGATAAGATACATCACCAACATGTATAACACCCTTTAAAAAAGTACCTGTTGCAATGATAACAGCTTTAACTTTGTATCGGGTGTTAATTCTTGTAACCACTCCTGTAATTTTACCATCCTCATATTCAACTGCTACAATTTCAGCCTGCTTAACATCAAGATTCTGCTGATTTTCTACAACCTTTTTCATATAGGCGTGATATGCAATTCTGTCGCTCTGAACACGCAAGCTGTGAACAGCCGGGCCTTTACCCCTGTTTAGCATTCTGCTTTGAAGAAAAGTTTTATCGGCAGCCTTGCCCATTTCTCCACCCAAAGCATCAATTTCACGAACAAGGTGCCCTTTTGCCGTCCCCCCTATTGAAGGGTTGCAGGGCATTACAGAAATATAATCGAGTGAAATAGTGAAAAGCGCCGTCTTGCAGCCAAGCCTTGCGCTTGCAAGAGCAGCCTCTACTCCGGCATGCCCTGCGCCAACTACCGCAATATCATACTCTCCGTTATAATAATTCATATCCATAAAATCATTCCTTATAAAAACCTAAAAATTACTTTCCCACACAAAAGCGAGAAAAAACATCACTAACAACATTATCTGTAACACGCTCACCAGTAAGCTCAAGAAGTGACTGAGCAGATTTATCAATCAGCACAGTTACAGCATCATAGGTTTCACCGCTTGAAAGAATGTCAAGAGCTTCCTTTAAATAGAAATGTGCATCTTTAACGCATTTCCTCTGGCGCTCATTTGCTACAATTCCAGCCGAAAAATCAAGCTGCTTTAACATGAATATGGCTTCAAGCGCATTTTCAATTTCTTTAAGCCCTGTTTTATCCTTTGCTGAAATTTCTACCACAAAATTAAATTTATCTGCTAAAAACTTCTTGTCAAGCAAAGGGGGCAAATCAGATTTATTAATAACACATATTGCATTTTTATCCTTGATTTTTTCAACAATATTTAAATCCTCTGTTGATAACTCACGGGCATTGTCAAAAACGGCAATAACTAAATCGGCTTGATTAATCTTTTTATAAGAAAGAGAAACCCCGGCGCTTTCAACTATATCCTCTGTTGAGCGTATACCAGCCGTATCCGAAAGCCTCAGTATAAAATCGCCTATTTTAACGTTTTCTTCAACTATATCCCTCGTGGTACCCTCAATATCTGTAACAATGCTTCTCTCAAACCCAAGCAAAAAATTCATAAGCGTTGATTTTCCCACATTTGGCTTTCCCACAATTGCAGTATCAATGCCCTGCCTGATTATCCTACCAGTATCATAGGTAGCCAGCAAAGCTTCAAGCTTTATCAGGCTATTTTCAAGTGAGGTTTTAAAGGCACTGTATTCTATATCGGGTAAATCCTCCTCAGGATAATCAACCCATGCAGCAAGCTCACCTAAAAGGGAAACAAGACACAACGATATCTCCCTGATATTTTTATACAATGCCCCCTCGTGAGAAGAAACAGCAACACGCAAAGCTTGCTCACCCTGTGCATTGATAACATCCATCACAGCCTCTGCCTGTGTGAGTGACAGCTTGCCGTTTAAAAAAGCACGTTTTGTAAACTCTCCCGCCTGAGCAGGCTCGGCACCGTTTGAAATTATCGCCCTTAGAACCAAATTTGTTACAAAAATACCACCATGGCAGGATATCTCACAAACATCCTCACCAGTAAAGCTCCTGGGTGCCCTGAAAACAGTAAGAATACCGTCATCTATTTCTCTGCCCTCAAAAATAATTTTCCCATAACAGCAGGTGTAGCCTTCCATTTTTTCAACGGGGGTTTGCGAAGTTGTTGAAAAAATCCTGCCTGAAATTTCGATAGCCTTTTCACCAGAAATTCTGATAACAGAAATTCCACCCACTGCATGAGGTGTAGAAACAGCACAGATAGTACTCATAAACCCTCCTTAAATCCAACAAAAAGAGCATACCTCATAGTATGCTCACAGACTTTGGAAAAAATCGTTCTTTAAATTTTATCAGCAAGTAAAGGACGTATTTTCGGGGGGCTTTACGGTCACCCCCGTATCCCTTCGCATATAAAATTATATCTCTTTTTAAAGCTTAGAGCATATATAACAGCATGCTCGTATTACTAAAACTCAATCTTTGAGTAAAGCCCTGATTTTAGGCTATCCTCTGGTCTTGGCTTTTTATAATCCTTTTCGAATGAGGTTTTAAAGTCAAATGACTTTGGCTTGTTATCTGTACGCTTCTTCTTTTTGAAATCATCCTTTTTTGGAGCTCGCTTTTCGGTTGAATATATAACAACCTTACGGAAAGGCTCCTGCCCTGCTGAACGTGAAACTACTCCGTTTATTTCAGCGATTTTTGCATGAACAATTCTTCTTTCAAAAGGATTCATAGGCTCCATTGCAGAAGAACGCCCTGTTTTTATAACGTTTCTTGCAAATTTTTCAGCAAGTGATTCAAGCTGGAGTTTTCTTCTCTCACGATACCCGTTTTCGTCAAGGCTTATTCTGAAAAACTCATTATCACCCCTGTTGCAAACAAGAGATGTAAGATATTGCAATGAATCAAGAACATCACCGTTTCTGCCAAAAAACTCCCTGTTTTCTGTGATAATCTCGATATTTGCACCGTTTTCAACCTCAACAGAGCTCAAAGTGAAATCAGCAGCACCCATCTTTGCCAAAACATTTTTCAGATATATAAGAGCAGCATCAAGCTTTGTCTCTTCATAAAAAGCTCTAACCTTTGCCTCGCCTTTTGTTCTGCCAAAAATATTCTTCTTTGGTTCTTCTATTACCTCAAAGGTGATTCTGTCAACTTCAACAGCAAATTCTTGTATTGCTGCTTCCTTAGCTTCGTCGACTGTTTTTGCTATAAAAAACTTTTCCATAAAAAATCTCCTTTTTATTCGTCGAAACTATCGTCAATACCGTCGCCATATTTTTCTGCCATTCGTCTTCTTGCTTCATTCAGGCGGTGTCTCTGCATATCCTTGATTTCTGATTTTGAGAGTTTGTCCTCCCTGTTGTCATTATTATCGTTATCATCATTATCGGTAGATACAGATGGCTGGGCACCCTCTTGGCGTAGCTTTTGTGCCTGCATAGCTCGTTCATACATAGTTGGCTTTTTAGCCTTGCCCTTATTCTTTTCCTTTTGCTTTTCAACGATTTCAGCCATTTTTTCTGGTGTGTACATTCTATACAACAGCATTGACTGCAATAAACCAAAAACAGATGAGAATATCCAGTATAAACCAACACCAGCAGGGAATTGGAATGCAAATACAGCAGAAAATACCGGCATAATATATAGCATTGCATTCATTCCAGCGCCCATCTGTTGTGCGGCTGGATTGTTCTTTTTGCTCATTCTCTGTGTATAAATTGTAAGTGCAAGGTTTGCAATAAATGAAATCACAGGAATAAGAATAAGAATATTTAACGCAAATGATGGTGTATCACCAAGGTTCATTCCAAAAAAGTTAAGGTCAAAACCGCTTACGTTGTTGATAAAATCTTTTCCAAGTGAATTAAAAGTATCAGGGCTTTTATGAACAGCCTGCATTACATAAAGCTCTGGTCTTTGATTAAAGCTGCTTTCGCTTGCCATCGAGCCAAAAAGCGCAGAATTATCTAAGAAAATTGCCTTTGCCTTTCCAATAACGTCACTTGAAATCCTAAGAACATAAGTTAAAGGCGAATAAATAACGCCATATAGCCCAAATAAAATAGGAAGCTGTATCAGTGCAGGAAGACAACCAGAAGCCGGATTTACGTTTTCTTCGCTATAAAGCTTCATCATTTCTTCCTGATATTTTTCCTTGTTGTTGCCACACTTCTTTTTAAGCTTTTCAAGCTTTGGATTCAACAACGCCATACGCGCTGTGTTCTGCTGCTGCTTTATAGAAAGCGGGAACAATATTATTTTTGTAATGAGTGTGAATAAAATCAATGCCAGACCATAGTTATTCAACAAGGAATAGCACCAATACATCAGCCACCCAAAAGGAATAGCAATTATGTCAAGTATATTTGGCATACAAAATCCTCCTATTTAATATATAAAAGTAAACCTACCCTATTTTCTTTTTGAAAAATCTGAACTCATCAGGAACATAGTCAAAACCGCCCTTGTTATATGGATTACATTTAATAATCCGCCTGATTGTCAGATACAAGCCTTTTATTGCACCATGTTTTTTAAAAGCCTCAACAGAATAAGCAGAACAGGTTGGATAAAACCTGCATGTAGGGGGCTTTAATGGTGAAATAAACTTCTGATACAGCCTTACCAAAAAAACAAACAAATATCTCATACTAAACTTTCTTTTTCTTATTAACAACAACAGGTGTAATATTGATTGTTTTTATTACCTTATTGATAAAGAAGTTTTTTATCACATCTGTTTTAACTAAACAGGCTTCCTTCCTTGCTACTATAACAATATCATAGCCTAATGGAAAGCTTAGCTCGCATTCCTGATACGCTGCTTTCAAAACACGCCTTGCACGATTACGAAAAACCGCATTGCCAACCTTTTTACCCGTTGTTATACCAAGGCGATTGCAGGGCAATTTGTTGGGGAGAAAATAAACAACACATTCAGTAGAATTCACAAACCTGCCCTGCTTGTATAAACGTAAAAAATCCTTATTTTGTGTTAAGCTTACAGTAAAAATCATAAACTCAACCCTTTTCTTAAAAAATACATGCTAAAAAGAAAGACCACAAAAAGTGGTCAGCTTATTAATAAGATAGTCTTGCTCTTCCTTTTGCACGCCTGCGAGCTAAAACCTTACGTCCGTTCCTTGTTGACATTCTCTTTAAAAAGCCATGCTCTTTTTTCCTGTGAAGCTTTTTTGGCTGGTATGTTCTCTTCATTAACAGTATCCTCCCTTCGAAAACAAATTGTGCATCTAAAAATATATTAAACACAATTATGTTGTACTCATTATATAATCGGATAATTATAAAAAAATAAAAACCCTTGCAATATAACATTATAAATGATAATAAATAATTATGTCAAGCATAATTTATAAAAAATACAGAATAAATCAAAAAATATTTTTCCAGCATTGATTATTCATACTTATTATTATATATAATACCATTGTTTTTTTCAACAGTTTGTGATATAATTTTTTTATACGTTTGATGTTTGAAAACGCTTGGTTTGCATCTTACACTATTTTTTTGTTTTTTGGGAGGTTTATATTTAATGGAATCATTTTCTGAAATATTTGAAAATGTAAAAAGATATTGCTTGCAGGACCCTAATGTAAGTGAGATTGGTTATAACAAATGGATAAAAATACTCGAGGCTGTTAAGCTTGAGGATGGGACTGCCTATCTTACAACTGAAAACGAATTCACAAAAAACACAGCTATGTCAGTATATCTTACTGTATTAAAGCGTGGTTTTTTAGAAAATTTAGGTTTTGATGTAAATATTGAAATATCAACAAGACAGCAACAGGTTCAGAACCAGGAAAAAGAAGATTTACTCAAAATAGATGAATTGAAGAAGAGCTATTCACGCGCAAATTATGACCTCACCTTTGACAATTTCATAAAGGGCAAGTCAAACGAGCTTGCATATGCATTCTGCACAGCTGTTGCCGGGAAAAATGAGACTTCCGGGGATTCCTACACTAAGGACGTTTTTAATCCTTTGTTTATATACGGGGATTCAGGACTCGGAAAAACACATCTTTTAAAAGCTATCGCATATGAAATAGCCAACAACAAGCCTGATATGAAGGTAATCTACACAACGGGTGAAAATTTTACTAACGAGCTAATAAAATCAATTGCAGAAAAAGACACTACAAACTTCCACGAAAAATACCGCAATACTGATTTCTTACTTGTCGATGATGTGCAGTTTATAGCCGGAAAAGACTCAACACAGGAGGAATTCTTTCACACCTTTAACGAACTTTATAATTTAGGAAAACAGATAGTTCTTACATCTGATATTCCGCCAAGCAAAATGAAAAAGCTTGAGGACAGAATTAAAAGCCGTTTTGTATTAGGAGTTCAGGTTGATGTTCAGCCCCCTGATTTTGAAACAAGAATGGCAATAATCAAAAGAAAAGCCGAATTATTGAATTTAAATTTACCTGACAATGTTGCAAGGATTATTGCAGAAAAAATTAAAACAAACATAAGGCAGCTAGAAGGCGCCGTAAATAAAATAAAAGGACTTACTTTGTTTTCAAACGAGGTTCCTTCGATTTCTATGGCACAAAGGGTAATAAAAGAAAATCTGATTGACAATCAGCCAGCAGAGCTAACAATAGATAAAATTCTCAACGATATAGGCAATGCCTTTAATGTAAGTGCTGACGATATAAGGTCACAAAGCAGAAATGCTCAGATTTCACTTGCTAGAAAAGTTGCAATATATGTAATAAGAGAAACAAAAGGCTTATCATATACTGCAATAGGTAGTGAATTTAACCGTGACCACTCAACGATGACAATATCTTATTCTGACATAAAAAAGAGCTTGTCAAAAAATTCTGATTTAAAAGAAACTGTTGATGATATTATAAAAAATTTAAAAGAACAATAATTATCAACAAAAAAATCAACACATTAAATTTAATATAAACCCTGTATTTGCAAAGAATAATTTGATATTTCAATAATAACAACATTTAAAATTCAAAGTTTCAACACAAAAATTAGCCTGGTAAAATTTTAAAAAGAGTTTTAAACAAAAACATTAATATTTTTCAACATTCAACACAAAATTATTCAACAGTATCAACAGCAAAAAAACTGTCAACAAATATACAACACCGACACAACAAAATCAAAATAAGATCAAGCCTTATTTTATAAAGGCTTGACACACTTTTTAACAATTTAAACGCTACTACTACTATTACTAATTTATCTATATTATATTATTTTATATTTTGCGGTTAAAATTAAAATCTGATAGTTTTTTTAAAAAATAATATGTTGAATATTTTTAAAGGAGAATAATATGAAACTAACCTGCAATAAAAATCAACTGTGTGAAGCTATTAACAATGTTTCAAAAGCAATTGCTGTTAAATCTACAATAAAAGCTCTTGAAGGGATAAAGGTCCAGCTAAAAAATTCGAGGCTTTATTTAACAGGATATGACCTTGAAATAGGAATCAATACTGATTTTGAAGTAGAATCTGACAGTTCTGGTGAATTTATCATCAATGCACGCTTGTTCAATGAAATAATAAGAAAAATGCCTACCGACAATATCTTGATAGAAGTAGAAAAAAACTATACCGTATCTATCACTGGTGGTTCAACACAATATACAATAGCTGCAACCTCAGCAGAGGAATACCCTAAAACACCTGAGTTCAATGAAAGTGAAAGCTTTACTATCCCACAAGCAACACTAAAAAATATGATTTTGCAAACCATCTTTGCTGTTGCAACAAATAATACAAAACCTATTCTTACAGGTGAATTATTTGAGGTTGAAAACAATACGTTCAGCGTTGTTGCTATTGATGGATATAGGCTTGCTGTAAGAAAAGAAAGTATTTCAACTGATAAAAACTATAAACTAATAATTCCCGCAAAAGCATTAAATGAAGTTGCTAAGCTTTTAAAAGAAGATGAAGAATTAAACTGTGAAATCCAAATGAGTAAAAAGCATGTAATTTTTGAAATTTCAGGCTATCATGTAATTTCACGATTGCTTGAAGGGGAATTTCATAACTATAAAGGCTCTATCCCTACAACAAGTGTTACAGAAGTTATTGTAAAAACAAAAGACCTTATCAATACACTTGAAAGAGCCTCTCTCTTAATAAATGAAAGAATCAAAAGCCATATAAAATGCACTTTTGAGAATAACAGTATAAAAATTAACTGCTCAACAACTCTTGGAAAAATAAATGACGAAATTAAAGCCGATATTACTGGCCCTGCTGTAACAATCGGTTTTAACAACAAGTATATTCTGGACCCGCTAAAATCAATTGAAGATGATGAAATAAAGCTTTTAATGAACAGCAGTCGTCTTCCTTTAAAAATAAATCCGCTTAAAGGTGAAGATTTTACCTTCCTTGTATTGCCTGTGAGGTTAAATGATGAATAATAAGCTATTAGAAATTGAAATTACGACGGAATATATTAAACTTGACCAGCTTCTAAAATTTTCAGGCATCGCTGATACTGGTGGAACAGCAAAGGACATTATCCTGAATGAAGAAGTTAATGTAAATGGGGAGCTTTGTGTTCAAAGAGGAAAAAAAATTAGAAAAGGGGATAAAATCACCCTTGAAGGAATTGAATTAATAGTAAAATAGAGGTTTATTTTGAAGATTACTGATATTATTATTAATGGCTTTAAAAACCTTAAAAATGTTAATATAACCTTAAATCCTGACATTAATATTTTTTATGGGAACAACGCACAGGGAAAAACAAATATTATTGAAGCTATATGGCTTTTATCAGGCAGCAAAAGCTTTCGTGGAACAAAAGAAAAAGACCTTATTGATATCAATAGCAATGTTGCAAACATCAATGTTAATTTTATCAATAATTTTAGGGAGCAGCAAATTTCTGCAACATTAATAAAAGACAATATAAATCAAAAAAATATTACTACCAACGGTGTTAAACAAAAAAATTTATCCTCACTTTTTGGAAATCTAAAATGCGTTGTTTTTACACCCGAAGATTTAGAACTTTCAAAAGGCTCACCGGATAAAAGGCGAAATTTTATAGATTTGTGCATTTCTCAAATAAAACCAGGATACTTTGATGTTTTGAATAAATATGAAAATATCCTTATTCAAAGAAATTTTTTGTTAAAAAGAATTTCACAAGGAAATGTTACCAATAATGAACTTGATGTATGGGATGAACAAATATCAAGAATGGGCGCATATATTACCGTTTTCAGATACAATTATATAAAAAAGCTTAATATATATGCAAAAAAACTGTATAACGAAATTTCTGAAAAAACCGAAGAGCTTGAGCTTATATATAATTCATCAGTTTTTGATGAACTTGAAGGAAGAACAGACTATAAAGGTGAAATGGCAAAAGAATATCTTGCAAAAATTAAAAGCAATATCAATGATGACATAAAATTAGGGTTTACTCAAACTGGTATACACCGTGATGATATTATTACAAAAATAAATAATCTTCCTGCAAAGGATTTTGCCTCACAGGGGCAGCAACGGTCAATTGCTTTGATTTTAAAGTTATCACAGGCTTATATCCTTTTAGAAGAAACAAATGACGCACCGATAATCTTGCTTGATGATGTTTTGAGCGAGCTTGATATAAACAGGCAGAAATTTATAATGTCATCAATTAAAAATATGCAGATTATTATCACAAGCTGTGATGAAATAAATAATAAAATAAAAGCACATATAACAGGCAAGACATTTAATGTAAACAATGGATTTGTTAAAGAGGTTTAGGATGGGATTTTTACATTTAGGAAATGATGTTGTGATAAATACAAAACGTATAATTGCAATATTTGATATAGAGAATACATCAAC
>QKDG01000096.1 GCA_003246805.1 Clostridia bacterium
GAATAGTTTGGTGCTTCCTTTGTGATATAAATATCGTGAGGATGGCTTTCTTTTAAGCCTGCACCGGTTATTCTCATAAATCTTCCATTTTGCTGCAAGTCATTTATTGTTACAACTCCGCAGTATCCCATTCCCGAACGTATACCACCAACAAGCTGATAAATAGTTTCAGACAAAAGCCCCTTATATGGAACGCGCCCCTCAACACCCTCAGGCACAAGCTTTTTGCTATCCTCCTGAAAATATCTATCCTTACTTCCACACGCCATAGCGCCAAGGCTGCCCATTCCACGATAAACCTTAAAGCTTCTTCCCTGATAGATTTCAATTGCTCCTGGTGATTCTTCACAGCCAGCAAGCAGGGAACCAAGCATTACAACATTAGCGCCCGCAGCAAGTGCCTTAACAATATCGCCTGAATACTTTATTCCACCGTCGGCAATTACAGGAACACCATACTTAGCAGCAACGCATGCCACATCATAAACTGCTGTAATCTGTGGAACACCAATTCCAGCAACGACACGAGTAGTGCAGATTGAACCAGGTCCAATTCCAACCTTCAATGCAGATGCACCGGCTTTTATCAAATCCTCAGCAGCTTCAGCTGTTGCTATATTTCCTGCTATAATAGGTATATGAGGGAATTCCTCTTTCAGCTTTCTTACACAGTTTATAATATTTGCGCTGTGGCCATGCGCACTGTCAAGCACAAGCACGTCTACCTGAGCTTCAATCAAAGCACCAGCTCTTTCGAGAACATTTGCCGTAACGCCGATTGCCGCACCGCAAAGAAGTCTTCCGCCCTTATCCCTTGCAGAATTTGGATATTGAACAGCCTTTTCAATGTCCTTTATTGTTATAAGGCCTTTGAGGTAACCATTTTCGTCAACAAGGGGTAGCTTTTCAATCTTGTATTTCATCAAAATCTTCTGTGCCTGTTCAAGGGTTGTTCCCACAGGAGCAGTAACAAGATTTTCCTTTGTCATAACGTCAGAAATTTTTATATTAAAATCAGTTAAAAATCTTAAATCACGGTTTGTGAGAATTCCAACAAGCTTACCCTTTTTATCAACAATAGGAACACCTGAGATTTTATATTTGCCCATTAAATCGTTTGCATCATAAACATAATGGTCAGCAGTTAAGGAAAACGGATTGACAATTACGCCGTTTTCTGATCTCTTTACCTTATCAACCTCATCAACCTGTTGCTCGATTGACATATTCTTGTGAATGACACCGATACCACCCTCACGCGCAATAGCTATCGCCATTCTTGCTTCTGTTACTGTATCCATTGCCGCAGTCATTATTGGAGTGTTAAGATAAATATCACCGGCAAGCCTTGTTCCCAGCTTAACCATATTAGGTGTAATTTCACTTTTTGAAGGAACAAGCAAAACATCATCAAATGTTAAGCCTTCCTTTACAAATTTTTTGCCGAACTCTGTTTCAAGCATTTAATTGCCCCCTTACTCTTTTCTATACATTTTATTTATAATACTAAATTTAGCTTGTTTTGTCAACTTTATAAACAAATTATTATTTGTAAAAATATGGAATGTATCAGTTGTTTGAATATATTTATCTTCTTATAACTCCGTTAAATGTTCTTTTCGATTCATCATATTTAACAAGCGCTATTATGCAGTCAATGCCCTGCAACTGAGCAGGGCATTGTTCTTGGAACTTTAATCTGTTTTGATAATAGTTTCTGCAATTTGTGACATTTGCGTTAAATCTTAAAACATAAACTCACATTCAAAGCATATCTTATCTTTATTAAATGCTATTATGATATACGAGTTTTCATTTTCTTGCGCATAAAGGTCAAGTATATCGCCAAGAACAGCCTCAGCTATATAGTTGATTCTAAAATTTCTGATATCTTTTTCATATATGCTTTTTGGCAGTGCATCAGATGCCATATCAGCATACACTGCATTATAGACATGTCCGTTTGCGTCAAGGTCAGTTTTTCTTACTTCTCGTTGTGCTTGCAGCTTTAATTCTGTGTATTTGATTTTTTCAAGTGGCACTGAATGTATTGGCTTGTCAAAATCCTGCGGCATATCAAAATCAAAGTGCGAAGGTTTATAAATATGCCTTGTAACAGGGTTTGCAAGAACCCAGCCACTGTTGAGGCTTACAGCTATTTTATTATTCTCATCAACAATTTCTGTTGCACGTAGAAACATTGCGCCTTTTGTTCCATGCTCCCAGGTGCGTGTTGTCAAGTCACTTTGTTCGTGCGGATAATTAAATATTCTGGCACTAACACGCGATAGCAGGAATACCATTTGCTTTTCCCATAATACTTCATGCCCAAAGCCTTTTAGGGTATAATCTCTCCCTGCTATTTCAGCAGAACGTTTTAGTATTGCTGATAATTTCATTCTGCATTTATAATCGCAGTCGTAAAATCTCAAAGGCTCTTTTTCTTCAAATACAGCGTTGTTCAGAACTTGCATTTTTGCCCCTCTTTTTTGTCTATTTTATTATATCTTTTCCGCCCATATACATTCTTAGTGCCTGTGGAATTCTAATACTTCCGTCCTCATTTAAATTGTTTTCAAGGAAGGCAATGAGCATTCTCGGTGGTGCAACAACAGTGTTGTTGAGTGTGTGTGCAAAATATTTTTCGCCATCGCCTGTTTTTACGCGTATTCCGAGGCGCCTTGCCTGTGCATCGCCAAGATTTGAACAGCTTCCAACCTCAAAATACTTTTGCTGGCGTGGTGACCATGCCTCTACGTCAATGCTTTTTACCTTTAAATCTGCCAAATCCCCTGAACAGCATTCAAGTGACCTTACAGGAACATCAAGAGTTCTGAAAAAATCAATTGTATTGTGATAAAGCTTTTCAAACCAAGCCATGCTTTCCTCCGGCTTGCATACAACAATCATTTCCTGCTTTTCAAACTGATGTATTCTGTATACTCCGCGTTCTTCTATCCCATGTGCGCCAACTTCTTTTCTAAAACAAGGGGAGTAGCTTGTGAGCGCCTTTGGCAGCTCATCTTCGTGAATAATTGTATCTATGAATTTGCCTATCATTGAGTGTTCGCTTGTGCCTATTAGATATAAATCCTCGCCCTCAATTTTATACATCATGTTTTCCATTTCTGAAAAACTCATTACACCAGTTACTACTTCACTTCTTATCATATATGGTGGAATATAGTATGTGAAGCCCCTGTCTATCATAAAATCTCTTGCATATGAAAGTATCGCAGAATGTAATCTTGCAATATCGCCACACAGATAATAAAAGCCGTTTCCACTTGTTTTCCTTGCGCTTTCAATATCTATTCCGTTTAGCTTTTCCATTATATTTACATGATAGGGCACCTCAAAATCAGGAACAGCAGGCTCACCAAAGCGTTCAACCTCAACATTTTCGCTGTCATCCTTACCAACAGGAACACTATCGTCAATAAAATTCGGTATTACAAGCATGATTTCTTTTATCTTGCCTTCAAGCTCAGTTTCACGCATTGCCAAAATAGCCAGTTCCTTTGCAAGCTCTTCAACCTTTGCCTTTGCTTCCTCAGCCTCATTCTTCATTCCCTTGCCCATAAGGCCGCCGATTTCCTTGCTTATTACCTTCCTTTGATTCCTAAGCCCGTCACAATGTGTTTTTGTATCCCTGTATTCCTTGTCAAGCGCAACAACCTTGTCAACAAGCTCTAATTTGTTGTG
>QKDG01000154.1 GCA_003246805.1 Clostridia bacterium
GCTGTATCAAGCTGTTCATCTTTTATGACGGCAAGAACAATACGATTATCCTCCCTGTCTATTTCAAACAAAGATTTAAATGAGCTGCCAAATAAGCTGTCGTTTATTCTTGACAAAAGCATTGACATTCCCGTTGAGTTGATAATCGTTGCATTTTTAATACCTGCTTTTGAAAAATCCTCAATCAAAAAGCTGATGATTTCAACATTATATAAGATAAAAACCATTAGCCGCATTTATATCCCCCCTGCAATATCATTAATATATTCTATTAATATTATTGACAGATTAATGCAGACTTATATTTAAAAAGTAAAATTATTCCAAAATGTCAATTTGTTTGTTGCCATCATATATTACACGGGGAACACGCTTTGATATCCCGCATATTACCTCGTAGCCTATTGTTCCATAAATATCAGCTACGTCATCAGCAGTAATACATTCGTCACCGTCATAGCCGAACAAAGTTGCAGTATCACCAATTCTGGCATCTATGTCTGTGATGTCAATCATTACCTGGTCCATACACACGCGCCCTATCAGCTTTGCTTTTTTGCCGTTTATTAAAACCTCACCTTTTGACGATAACAGCCTTGAATATCCATCCGCATATCCAATGGTGAGTGAAGCAACCTTAACATCCCTCTCTGCTACATAGGTTCTCCCGTAGCTGACATAGTCGCCTTTTGATATTGTCTTTATATGTGATACAACCGTTTTAAGCTCCATTACCGGCAAAAGTGGTTTTGGCAAGGCAAGCGCGTGATTTGGGTGCAGGCCGTAAAGCATAATGCCAAAGCGTGCGAGAGTGCTCTGGTTATCCGGATAATAGGTAGCGCAGGCACTGTTAAGATAATGGATATGTTTTATGCTGATTCCCTGATTGATTAGCCCATCAATTATTTCAAGAATGAGCTTTTCCTGCATTCTTGTATATTCTATGTCCGCCTGATTGTCACTGTCGGCGACAGAGGGATGCGAAAAAATCCCCTCTACTTCAAGATTTTCAAGCTTTGTTATTCTTTTAATTTCCTCTACATATTCCATAGCTGTTTTGAATTTCAACCCTATCCTGCCCATTCCAGTATCAAGCTTGATATGAACACGAAGTTTTTTTGAATTTGCAATGCTTGCTGACAATTCCTCTGCATGATTATAGTCGGTTACAGTCTGAATAATATCGTAGTCAATAAGCTTTTGAGAATACTCCGGTGAAACATAGCCAAGAATCAAAATTTGTGAATTTACCCCGGCTTCCCTTATATGAACAGCCTCTATTAAATTTGAAACGGCAAAATATTTTACGCCAAGCCCTTGCAGATAGGGCGCAATTACTGAATCGCCATGCCCATATGCATTTGCTTTGACGACTGCCATAAGCTCGGTTTTGTTGCTCAACAGGCTTTTGCAGATTTCATAATTGTGTTTTAGCCTGTCAAGATGAATTTCTGCCCAAGCGCGTTTATAAAAATTTTGCATTGTTTTCGCCTTTCTTTATAAAATTATTGAAAAATATGGAATAATGTGCTATTATATATTGAATATTATTAAGGAAGTTTTGCTATGAGAGAAAAAACCGTTTGTTTTTCTGGCCATCGCCCTGAAAAACTGCCCTTTAATGGTGATGAAAGCATTTTTGAGGTTAAAACCCTTATGAGCAGGTTGTTTAGAGAAATTAATTCAGCCATTTTTCAGGGCTACACCACATTTGTTTCTGGTATGGCAAAGGGTGTTGATTTATGGGCAGCTAAATACATAATCGAACAAAAGGAGAAAAACCATTCTCTCCGCCTTATTTGTGCTGTCCCTTATCAGGGATACGGAAAAGGCTGGAAGGGTGTTGATAAATGGGATTTAAACTGGATTTTGTATAAAGCAGATGAGATTGTCCATGTTTCTGAGAATTATTCGCCTTATTGCCTTAAAAAAAGGAATGAATATATGGTTGATAATTCATCAAAGCTGATAGCCGTAGTCTCTGATTTCAACAGCGGAACGGGGCATACCGTCAGATATGCGAACAAAAACAACGTTGAAGTAAGACTGATAAAATTCTGATATCCTTTTCGTTTAATTTTACTCTTTTTTATTTGGGTTTTCAAGTGTAATTATTGCAAAGCGTATAAATATATTTTTTTCTTCAAGAATAAATATTTTGTGAAAAATATCCATATACTAACAATGTGTGATATAAAAATATTTAAATAAGGAAGATAGTTATGCGAAAACTCAATAACAAAAGAAAACAGCAGGTTACTTCTATCGTAATATATATTGTTACGATTTTTATTACAATATTTATTCTTGGGATTGCCGCCTTTATTTTTGCCGATAAATTTATTTTCAGTGACTTTAAAAAAGAAAAGGTTGTCAATAAAACAGATGCAATTGAATATCGCCCCGATATTCAAAATGACCAGCTGATTCTTTTCGGGATAAAAAATGATGACAGTATAGAATCACTTATGATTATCAAGATTTCACCTTATTACAACGAGGTTCTTTGCTGCCCTGTTCCGATTTCAACTGTTTCAAAAGTGCAGACAAGCAGCCAGACTCTCAAAAGGCATTATGAAAAATCGGGAATTTCTGCTTTGTGCCAGGGTGTTCAAAATGCGTATAATATTCCGGTAAAACGATATATGATAATGGACTATGCCGACTTTAACTATGTTGTTGAGAAAATGGGGGGAGCGTCATTTAGCCTGCCTGCCAATATTGAGTATCAAAACCCTGATACAAAAGAAAATGTTTCGTTCAGGGCAAATGATACTAAAACAGTTTTTTATGGTGATGATTTGAGGCAGATTATCGCGTGCCCTGATTTTATCAGGGGGGCTGAGTTCACCTCACAGCTTTCGGGAACAGCTATTGTAACACTTATTAACCAAAGCGTTAATCTAAAAGATAAAATTCTTGAAAATGCCGATGAATATACTCTATATATGATAGAAAACTGTGACACAAATATTACTGAATATGATTACAGCTCTGCAAAAGACGCTTTAATATGGATGATTGAGAATTTTAAGCAGTCAACCTCATATATTATGCCTGATGGTGAATTTAAAGAAAATGAGTTTATTGTAAGCCCTGAATTTAATGATAAGCTCACTAAGTATTTATATTTAGAGGATAATTAAATCTCATATATTCAAAGAATTCCAATGTTTTATTAAAAAAGCCTTGCATATTCTTATTTTTAGTGATATAATAATACCATCAATAGTTTTAGTGAAAGATCGGAGGTTTCCGGTCTTTCGTTTATGTATGGGGGTATTTTATGAGTGGCAAAAAGGATTTGTCAACAGTTGAAAAGGTTTATGAGCTTGCAAAGCCTATTACAGACGAGTTAGGGCTTATATTATGGGATATACGGTTTGAAAAGGAAGGTTCAAACTGGTATCTTCGTGTTTTTATTGATAAAGAGGGCGGCATTTTTATAGAGGACTGCGAGGCACTTAACCGCCCACTCAACAAGCTCCTTGACGAACGTGACCCCATCGGGCAGAGCTATATTTTTGAAGTATGCTCTACCGGCCTTGGCAGAGAGCTTAAAAAGCCAGAGCATTTTGAAGCTTTCATCAACAGCGAGGTAAGAGTCAGATTTATACGCGCAATAAATAATATAAAAGAAATAACAGGTATACTAAAAGAACATAATAAAGATATCATCCGTTTGCTTTGTGATGATGAAATTATTGAGGTTAAGCTGTCAGATTGTGCTTTTGTCAGGCTAAATGACGATGCTGACCTTTTTGAATAGATTTAGAGGAGGACATCAGAAAAATGAGTAAGGATTTATTTGAAGCACTGCATCTGATACAAAAGGAATATGGAATTTCAAGCGAGCTTTTAATAGAAAAAATCAGGCAGGGTATTCTTAAAGCAATAAAGAAGGATTATCCAAACTGTGAAAATGTCAATGTTACTATTGACCCTGAAAAAAACAAGTTTGAAATGAAGATTTTGAAGGATATTGTAGAGGGGGAGCCTGAAAACGATAACCAGATAAATATCGATGAAGCATTGACAATTGATAAAAAAGCAAGGGTTGGCGGAATTTGTGAGATTTCACTTTCGCCAATAAAGTTCGGGCGTGTTGCTGCACAATCAGCAAAGCAATCAATAAGGCACGACATAAAGGATTTTGAAAAAGAGCATCTTATTGAGCAGTTTAAGGGCAAGGAGCAGGAATGTGTTTCTGCTACTGTTCAGAAGGTTGAGCCAGGAACATACAATGCTGTTCTTACTATTGAAAAGAATGAAGTATATTTGTTAAGAACAGAACAGCTGCCAGACGAGGTTTTGCGCGCTGGCGATATCATCAAGGTTTATGTGGTTGGTATTGTCAATAAAGAGAAAAAGCCTTCGCTGAAAATTTCAAGAACACATAAGGACCTTGTCAAGCGTTTGTTTGAGCTTGAGGTTCCTGAAATTTATGACGGAATTGTTGAAGTTAAATCTATTTCACGAGAAGCAGGTTCGCGAAGCAAAATTGCTGTTTTCAGCAAGGACAGCAACGTCGATGCTGTGGGTGCCTGCATCGGGCCTAAGCGTTCTCGAATTTCCAACATAGTAAATGAGCTGCGTGGCGAGAAAATTGATATTATTCCATATAGTGACAATGATGAAGAATTCATCGCAAGGGCGCTTGCTCCGGCTGAGGTTATTTCTGTATCCATAATTGAGGGAGAAACAAAATCCTGCAAGGTTGTTGTTCCCAACAATCAGCTTTCACTTGCTATCGGAAACAAAGGGCAGAATGCCAAGCTTGCAGCTAAGCTTACGGGATATAAAATAGATATAACACCTGAAATTCCTATGCCGAACTGATTTTAAACAAGGGGGATTAAAGTTTTATGAAGCCAAAGAAAATTCCTATGAGAATGTGCCAGGGTTGCACTGAAATGAAGCCCAAGAGGGAGCTCATAAGGGTTGTAAAATCCCCTGAGGGCGAAATCTCTATTGACAAAACCGGCAAAAAATCTGGCAGAGGTGCTTATGTCTGTGACAATATTGAATGCCTTAAAAAAGCACGCAAAGCGCGCCGGCTCGAAAAGGAGTTCTCAACCAGGATTAGTGATGAAATTTATGATGCGTTAGAAAAGGAAATAAATAATGGATAAATGTCTTAGTCTTCTGACAATTTGCAAAAAAGCCGGCAAGCTTGAAATCGGTATGGATTCTGTCAAGGATTCCTGCAACAGCTTTAAAGCAAAGTGTGTCGTTGTATCAACCGATATATCACCAAAATCTTTAAAAGAAATACTATATACTTGCAGGGATAAAGCAATCAGTGTTTTTCAGCTTGAAGCTGATATGAACGAAATATGGTCTGCCTTTGGCAGAAAATCAGTTGTTCTTGCTGTATGCGATAAAGGCTTTGCCGTTAAAGTGTCAGAAATGCTTAAGCCTGTTCCAGATATAATTAAAAAACAATAATTTTCGAAAATGAAATTTATATAGATGTTCGTCATTGTCCAAGATATTAGGAGGGAATTAGCCTATGAATAAAAAATATAAAATAAATGACCTTGCAAAGGACCTTAATCTCAAAAACCAGGAGGTTATCGAAGTTTTTTCTGATAATACCGAAAATGCAAAAAAATCTACCTCAGCACTTTCTGACGATGAGGTTAACTTTGTTCTTGAATACTTAACACAGAATAATAAAATTGACGCAAATCAGAATATTGATGAATATTTCAAAAAGGTCAATGCTCAAAAGGCAAAAGAAGAAGCCAGGCAGGAGAAAAAAGCTAAGGAAGAAAAGCCTGTTATAAATGAAAAGCCACCTGTTGAAGAAAAAAAATCTGCCGAAAAACCTTCAGAGCAGGTTAAAAAGGATTCGCTGAGCAAACCTGCAAATGATATAATAAATAATGCCCAAGCACAAAGCAATCTTCAAGACAACAAGGGCACAGAGAAAAAGCCTGATGCTTTGCATAAAACTCAAAGCACATTTAATCAACAGCAAAAGCCACACAATAACAATCAAGGCGGGCAGCCAAGGCAATACAACAACAATCAGGGCCAGCAGCAAAGGCCTTACAACAACAACAATAATAATAATGCAGGCGGGCAGCCAAGGCAATTTAACAACAACCAGGGCCAGCAACAAAGGCCATACAACAATAATTCAAACCAACAGCAAAGGCCGTTTAACAATAATTCAAATAATCAGCAAAATACATTCAATCAACAGCAAAGGCAAAATCCTGCCAACAGAAATCAAGGCAACGACCAGAACAGGCCTTATTCTGACAACAGGAACAGAAACAATGACAAATTCAATAAATTCAACAAGCCTTTTGAAAACAAGCAGCAGCAAAAGCCTGTACAAAACAAGCCTGCTCCTGTTCCGGCATCAAACAAACAGCAGCTTAAAACCAACGCTCCTTCTGACAATAATACAACAAGAGGCGAATTTGTCACCAGAACTGTTGACACAAGGGGTAGCTATGTTGAGCTTGACAAATACAATGAGAAATATCAAAATCTTGCCGAGGCAAAGCAATCAGGCAAGGATAACTATACACACAAGCAGAAAATAACACAAAAATCTGCACAACGCAATAAACAAAAATACTCCAACAGAGAGACTGAGGCTGAAAAGCTAAAGAGATTAGAGCTTGAAAGAGCAAGAAAACAACAGCTTAAAGTTCTTATCCCTGATGAAATAGTTGTTTCTGAGCTTGCTGCAAGATTAAAGGTTACTGTTACTGATGTTATCAAAAAGCTTATGGGGCTAAATGTTATGGCAACAATCAATCAGGTTATTGATTTTGACACTGCCTCTCTTGTTGCTGAGGAGCTTGGCGCAAAGGTTGAAAAAGAAGTTTTGATTACTATTGAGGAACGACTGATAGACGAAACAGCTGACACAGATGAAAATCTTGAAGAGCGTTCACCTGTTGTTGTTGTAATGGGACACGTTGACCACGGAAAAACCTCACTTCTTGACAAAATCAGAAATGCGAATGTAACTTCTACCGAGGCTGGGGGAATCACACAGCATATTGGTGCTTATAGAGTTTCCTGCAATGGAAAGCCTATTACCTTCCTTGATACACCAGGGCATGCTGCTTTTACTTCAATGAGAGCGCGTGGAGCAAATATGACGGATATCGCAATACTCGTTGTTGCGGCTGACGATGGAATAATGCCACAGACTATTGAAGCTATCAATCACGCAAAGGCTGCAAATGTTTCAATAATTGTTGCAATTAACAAAATGGATAAGGAAGCTGCAAACCCAGATAAAATCATGCAGCAGCTGACTGAGCATGAGCTTGTTCCTGAGGAATGGGGCGGTGATGTTATCTGTGTTCCTGTTTCTGCACATACAGGGCAGGGAATAGATGAATTGCTTGAAAACATTCTGCTTGTTGCTGAGATTCGTGAGCTTAAAGCTAATCCTAACAGGCTTGCTAAGGGCGTTGTTGTTGAGGCTAAGCTTGACAAAACACTCGGGCCTGTTGCTACAATACTTGTTCAGAATGGAACACTTCAAAAAAGCAATATTATTATCGCAGGTACTGCTGTTGGCCGTATAAGAGTAATGAAGAACGACAAGGGGCAAATTGTAAACGAAGCAGGCCCTTCTGTTCCTGTTGAGATAACAGGACTTTCTGAGGTTCCTTCTGCTGGTGATATCTTCAATGCTGTTGAGGATGAAAAGCTGGCACGTGAGCTTGTTGATAAAAGAAAGTTTGAGGCTAAAGAAGAAGTTTTTGCACAATATCAGAAGGTTACCCTTGACAATCTGTTCAGCCAGATTTCTCAGGGAGAAATGAAGGAGCTGCCTATTATTGTAAAGGCAGACGTTCAGGGCTCAGTTGAGGCTGTCAAGCAATCGCTTGAAAAGCTGACAAATGAGGAAGTAAGAGTAAGAGTTATACATTCAGGTGTTGGTGGAGTTATCGAAAGTGACGTTATGCTTGCGAATGCATCAAATGCTATCATTGTCGGCTTTAATGTAAGACCAGACCCTGTTGCTGCAGAAACTGCAAAGAGAGATGGCGTTGACATAAGACTATACAGAATTATATATGATGCAATAGATGAAATCAAGACAGCCATGAAGGGTATGCTTGCTCCTAAATTCCGTGAGGTTGAATGTGCAAGAATTGAAGTTCGTCAGGTTTATAAAATTACAAATGTCGGCACTGTTTCAGGCTGTTATATTTTGAACGGTAAGGTTCAGAGGCATTGTGAAATCCGTGTTGTTCGTGACAATATCATTATTGCTGTTGATAAAATGGCTTCGCTAAAAAGATTCAAGGATGATGTCAAGGAAGTTGCACAGGGCTATGAATGTGGTATAACTCTTGATAAGTTTACAGATATTAAAGAAGGCGATATTTTTGAAGCATTTGTTATGGAAGAATATCGCGATTAATTAAAATAGTCTTAGGAGGTTGCTTAAATTATGGCAGGCTTTAAAACAGGACGTATTGCGGAAGATATAAGAAGAGAGCTTTCAGTTGTTATCAAAGAATTGAAGGACCCTCGTATTGCCGGAGAAATCATTACTATTATGCGTTGTGACTTATCAAATGATATGTCACATTGCAAGGTTTATGTGAGCAGTATGGATGGCTTTGAAAATGCAAAGCAGGCTGTTAAGGGCTTTGAGAGTGCTTCCGGATATATCAAAAGGCATATTTCAAATTCGTTGCATTTAAGAAAATGCCCTGAGCTTAAGTTTATCGCTGATAATTCAACAGAGCATAGCGCACATATAAACCAATTGTTAAAGGAAATTTCTGATAAGGATGATACTAATGAACACGACTAAACTCGGACAGCTTGTTGAGGTTATTGAGTTTTTAAATGAATGCGATAACGTCAACATAATTACCCATAAAAGCCCTGATGGTGACACTCTGGGTGCTGGCTTTGCTCTGATGTATGCGTTAAGGAGTATGGGTAAAAAGGCAAATGTAATAAATAACAACGTTTTTCCCGAAAGGTATAATTTCTTATACACAGAATATTCCCCGATGGAATTTGAAGAAAAATACGTTATCGCCGTTGACACAGCTGACAAGCAGCTGCTTGGTGATAATCTTAACCATTATTCAGAAGATAAAAAAATAGATTTATGTATTGACCATCATATTTCAAATACTTATTATGCAAAGAAAACCTTTGTTGATGAGTATGCTGCTGCAACTTGTGAAGTTATTTTTCTTATATTAAACCAGATGGGGCTCAGTATTAATGATTTAATAGCAAAATGCCTTTATACAGGTATCGCTACTGATACTGGCTGCTTTAAATATGAGAACACAACACCACGAACCCATATTGTCGCAAGCCAGCTGATGGCCTATGATATAGATTTTGCAAAAGTCAACAGGCTTATGTTTGATATTAAAAGCAAGGGCAGGATGCTTGTTGAGCAAGCTGTAACAAGCAATATGCAATACTATTTTGATGACAGATGCACAATGATTACCGTCACAACTGAGCTTATAAATTCAACAGGCATAGCTGCAGCCGATTATGAAGGGCTTACATCTATAACCTTACAGGTTGAGGGTGTTAAAATTGGCTTGCTTGTAAAGCAAAGAAATGAGAAATCATTCAAGGTATCCGTCAGAACAACTGACGATATCAACGCCTGTGATTTTTGCACGCAATTTGGCGGAGGCGGGCATATCCGTGCTGCCGGCTGCGAAATATCAGGCACACTTGAAGAAGTTCGCGAAAAGCTTTTAAAAGCAGTTGAAGGAGTATTAAACGCATAATAATGAACGGTATTTTACTTGTTGACAAGCCACAGGGCTTTACTTCATTTGATGTTATTGCAAAGCTGAGAGGGATACTTAAAATTAAAAGGCTTGGCCATGCCGGAACTCTTGACCCTATTGCTACCGGTGTTCTGCCCGTTTTTGTGGGGAAGTCAACCCGAGCCTGTGACATTATCCCGAACAACGAAAAAAGCTATACTGCTGATTTTGCGCTTGGTAAAATTACCGACACTCAGGATATAACAGGTAATGTAGTTAAGACTTTTGACAAAACAGTTTCAAGAGAAGAAATTGAGAATATCCTCAACAATTTCAAGGGTTGTATTAATCAGCTGCCTCCAATGTATTCTGCCGTATCCGTCAACGGTAAAAGACTTTATGACCTTGCACGGCAGGGGATTGAGGTTGAACGCCAGACGCGTGAAGTCTTTATTGAAAATATTAAGCTCATTGATTTTGATGAGGACAAGCAGACAGGCAGGCTTTTTATCGCTTGCTCAAAGGGAACATATATCAGAACAATTATTCATGACATTGGTAATCAGCTTTTATGTGGTGGGGTTATGACAGCGTTGGTAAGAAATTCGTCAAGCGGATTTAAACTTGATGATTGCCATTCAATTTCGCAAATCGAAAAGCTTATGGTTGAGGATAAAATTGAAAGCATAATTATTCCTGTTGATAAGGTTTTTGAGAGCTATGCAAAAATAGAGCTTACTGGGGTCCAGACAAAAATGTATAAAAACGGTGTTAGGCTTGATTTAAACAGAGTTAATATAAAAAATATCAACAGTCAGAAATACAGAGTTTATAGCTTTGATAATGAGTTTTTAGGTATCGCAAGCGAAAATATTGAAAATATGGAGCTTGTTTGCGACAAAAACTTTTTTTAAGGCTTTAAGCATTCAGGACAATGTCAGCGGGGTGTCGTTAATGATAAATCTGAATGAAAACGATTTTGTTAAACATAATAAAACAGCGATAGCACTGGGGGTATTTGATGGTGTTCATAAAGGCCATCAGGCGGTTATAGGCTGTGCTGTAAGCTACAAAGATAAGGGATTGTCGCCGGCTGTTTTTACATTTAAATCAAAAACTGTCACTTCAAAATTCAAGGGGCAGTTAGAGGTTCTGATAAGTGACGAGCTTAAAACTGAAAAGCTTGAAAATTTGGGTGTTGAATATATATATTCCCCAGATTTTGATACGTTAAAGGAGCTTTCTGCTGATGAATTTGTCAGCAAAATTCTTATTGAAAAGCTTAATGCTCAGGTTGTTGTTTGCGGTGAGAACTTTCATTTTGGAAAAGGTGGAAAATCAGGCAGCAATGAGCTTTCGCAAATGTGCCGAAGTCATGGCATTTTAGCAATTGTTGTTCCTTTTACGTGCTTTCACTCAAAGCCTGTTAGCTCTACTTTAATTAGAGAATCTCTTAAAGCTGGCGATATAGAAACAGCCAAAGAAATGTTAGGCTATGATTATCACTTTCGGCATGAGGTTATAAGGGGAAACCAGATAGGGAAGACTATCGACTTCCCTACTATAAATCAAAAGCTTGACGTGGGGCAGGTTGTTCCGAAATACGGTGTATATGTATCTGTTACAACAATAGATGACGCGGAATATCTTTCAATAACAAATATAGGCATAAAGCCAACAATAGGGGGGGAAACTTCTCCCCTTGCTGAAACGTTTATAATCAACTATTCTGGTGATTTATACGGGCAGTTGGTTACAGTTTACTTAAAGCATTTTATAAGGCCTGAAAAAAAGTTTAGCGGCCTTGAAGAGCTTAAAAATCAGCTTGCTTTGGATTTAAAAAAAGCTGAGGAATATTATTCATCAACAGAAAGGCGGTTTATTAATGAATAAGGTGAGAACAAGATTTGCACCAAGCCCCACTGGCTATATGCATATTGGAAATCTTCGTACTGCTTTGTACACTTATCTGATTGCACGCAAAAACGGCGGAGATTTTATTTTGAGAATAGAGGATACAGACCAGGAGCGCTATGTTGAGGGCGCTGTTGATATTATCTATAACACTCTTAAAAAAGCTGGGCTAAACTGGGATGAGGGCCCTGATATCGGCGGGCCTGTCGGCCCTTATGTTCAATCAGAGCGTATGGGTATGTTCAAGCAATATGCACTTGAACTGATTGAAAAAGGCCACGCTTATTATTGCTTTTGCGATAAGGAGCGTTTAGAAGAACTTCACAGTGTTCAGCAGGCTTCACATATTCCGCCAATGTATGACAGGCACTGCCGTAATCTCACACAGGAAGAAATACAGGAAAAGCTTGATGCTAAGATTCCTTATGTTATTCGCCAGAAGATGCCACTTGAAGGCTCTACAACCTTTCACGATGAGGTTTATGGGGATATAACTGTTGAAAATTCTGTTCTTGATGACCAGATTTTAATCAAAACAGATGGCATGCCAACCTATAACTTTGCCAATGTTGTTGATGACCATCTTATGGGAATCAGCCATATTGTAAGAGGAAACGAATATTTATCATCAGCACCTAAGTATAATTTATTGTATAAGGCTTTCGGGTGGGAGGTTCCTACCTACATCCATTGCCCACCTGTAATGAAGGACGCAACACACAAGCTTTCAAAAAGAAACGGAGATGCTTCTTTTGAGGATTTGCTTGCAAAGGGTTATCTGACTGAAACTGTCGTAAACTTCATTGCTTTGCTCGGCTGGGCACCAAAGGGTGAGGAGGAAATATTTACTCTTGATGAGCTTATAAGCGAATTTGATATAAACGGTATTTCAAAATCGCCTGCTATCTTTGATGACGTAAAATTAAAAGCTATAAACGGAGCATATATCAGAAGGCTTACTCTTGATGAGTTTTTGAACTATGCAACCCCATATATCCGCCAGACCTGCAAAAGAGAGGATATTGATATTAAGCTTTTGGCTGAGGTTTTGCAGCCAAGAACTGAGCTTTTTACTGATATTCCTGAACAGGTTGACTTTATTGATGAATTGCCAGAATACAGCACTGAGCTTTATCTTCACAAAAAAATGAAAACTAATGAGGAGAATTCACTTTCTTCACTAAAAGAAGTTCTCCCTGTGCTTGAAGCACTTGAAGATTGGAGTGTTGAGGGAATTCACACTACACTGTTTGAGCTTATCGCTAAGCTTGAAGTTAAAAACGGGCTTGTTCTTTGGCCTGTTCGTGTTGCAGTTTCTGGCAAGCAGTTCACCCCTGGTGGCGGAATTGAGCTTTGCCGTATTTTGGGGAAATCTGAAACAATTAAAAGAATTAAATCAGGAATTGATTTGTTGCATAGCACATTGAATTAGAAAATTATCTAATCAATATATAGTATGTTAACAAATTTATACAGTATATGTGGTATAATATATAAATAATTGAGTATCATATATTTTATATAGAAGGAGGAATTGTAATGGAAGAGAATAAAACAAAGCAGTCCGAAAAGCTATTAAGCTATAAAGGGTATCCTCTTGTAAGGCAAGGAAATATAATTTATTACGGAAATAAGACCGATGAATTTATGATTATGATGCAGATAATGGAAATCGCTAAATCAGGTGACGTTGAGGTTGCCACAAAAATAAAGGTGTTCAGGATGCTGAATGATGAATCATTACCGATGGTTAAGCGTATTGATAAATCGGCAGATAAGGAAAGCTTATACGAGGCACTTGATATTGCAAGTATATGGCTATCCCGCCTTGTAGGATAAATAAAGACTTCCGATAAGAATTCTTGTCGGAAGTTTTCATTTTTATTGTCGTTATTCTTTTAATGTGTATTCAAATGAATTCACATATTTTAGGGGGCTTTGCGGTCGCCCCCTTGCCCCTTCGCGCGAAAAATATTAATTTTCTACACTTTGAACTACGTTATTATTTTTGTGGTAAGTTTTATAATTAATATGAAAAATTATACAAACTTGTTGACATTTGGTTAATTTTGTGATAGCATGCATATAACAAGCTTTAACGGAAACAACAGGAACAATAATGTGTTTAATGAAAACAATTTTGGAGAATAATATGTTTGAGACTTATATTGATTTTGAACCTTTTTCTTTAATACTAACTATCATCAACATTGCTGTATTGGCTGCTATTGTTACAGTAATTGTTTATTTTATCAGATACGCATACAAAAAAACTAAAAACAAAAAAGATAATTTCAAAAACAGCGAGATTAAATAAAATAACACCCGATGAATTTAAACTCATCGGGTGTTTTATTGTTTTAACTAAAATTCAAGCTTTTTCTGGATATAAACTTC
>QKDG01000002.1 GCA_003246805.1 Clostridia bacterium
AACTATATCAATATCTTTTCTGTGATTTGAATGCATCTGAAGAATTCTTCCGACTCTTTCGTTATTGTCCTTTGTTGCGTTAAATACGCTTGAACCAGCCTTCAAACTTCCTGAATATACACGGAAGAAGCAAAGCTTTCCAACGAATGGGTCAGTCATAATCTTAAATGCTAATGCCGCAAAAGGTTCATCATCTGATGAAGGACGAACACATTCTTCGCCTGTATCAGGATTAACACCCTTTATCTGCTCAACATCAAGTGGTGATGGCATAAAATCAATTACAGCATCAAGCATTTTCTGAACGCCCTTATTCTTATAAGAAGTTCCACATACAACAGGAACCATCTCATTTGCAATAGTAGCTTTTCTGATACAAGACTTGATTTCTTCAACTGAAAGCTCTTCACCTTCAAGATATTTCATCATTATTTCTTCATCATGCTCAGCTGCAGCATCAAGAAGCTGTGCACGGTATTCCTGAGCCTTTTCAAGTAAATCAGCAGGGATTTCTTCAACTCTGATATCTTTTCCAAGGTCATCATAATAAACATTCGCTTTCATTTCAATAAGGTCGATGATACCTCTGAATTCGTCCTCAGCTCCAATAGGAAGTTGAATCGGAACAGCGTTTGTCTTCAATCTGTCATGAAGCATTGAAACAACTCTGTAAAAGTCAGCGCCCATGATATCCATTTTGTTAACATATACCATTCTTGGAACGTGATATTTATCAGCCTGTCTCCATACTGTTTCAGTCTGTGGCTCAACGCCGCCCTTAGCACAAAGAACAGTTACAGAACCGTCAAGAACTCTTAAAGAACGCTCAACTTCAACTGTAAAGTCAACGTGACCAGGGGTGTCGATAATATTGACTCTATGGTTTTTCCAGAATGCAGTTGTAGCAGCTGAAGTGATAGTGATACCTCTTTCCTGCTCCTGCTCCATCCAGTCCATTGTAGCGGCACCCTCGTGAACTTCACCAATTTTATGTGTTATACCTGTATAAAAAAGGATACGTTCAGTTGTGGTTGTCTTGCCTGCGTCAATGTGCGCCATTATACCAATATTACGAGTCATCTCAAGTGATACATCTCTTGGCATAATATCCTCCCTTTTATTCTCGGATTGTTAATACTTACAATATTAGAAACGATAGTGTGCAAATGCCTTGTTAGCTTCTGCCATTTTGTGTGTGTCGTCACGCTTCTTGCATGCTCCGCCAACACCGTTTATCGCATCAAGGATTTCTGCTGCAAGTCTTTCCTTCATTGTTGCTTCATTTCTTCCTCTTGAGTAAGATGTTAACCATCTAAGGCCTAATGTCTGGCGTCTTTCAGGACGAACCTCCATAGGAACCTGATAAGTTGCTCCACCAACACGGCGAGCCTTAACCTCAAGGTTTGGCATTATATTTTCCATTGCTGCTTCAAAAACTTCAAGCGCTGGCTTTCCGCTTTTTTCTGCAATTATTTCGAATGCACCATAAACAATTTTCTGTGCAACACCCTTCTTACCGTCAAGCATAATGTTGTTGATAAGACGTGTTACAAGCTTTGAATTGTAAACAGGGTCAAGCAAAACATCACGTTTTGCAATATTACCTCTTCTTGGCACTTCGCTTCCCTCCTTCACATAATGATATCATAGGTACTCGTTTTAATTCCACTACCTGTTACCTGATTTGAACGGGCACGTCAAAAACGTAAGACCAACGGAGGCATAAATATATTTATATTAAAGCCCCACATTTATCTTGTGGCTAACTGAGTTTTCTACTTTTTAGCTGCTGCTGCGCCTGGCTTAGGTCTCTTCGCACCGTATTTAGAACGAGCCTGCATTCTCTTTGCAACGCCCTGTGCGTCAAGTGTTCCACGGATAATGTGGTAACGAACACCAGGAAGGTCCTTTACACGACCACCACGAATAAGAACAACGCTGTGCTCCTGTAAATTATGGCCGATACCTGGAATGTAAGCTGTAACTTCGTAACCATTTGTAAGTCTTACTCTGGCAATTTTTCTCATAGCTGAGTTAGGCTTCTTTGGTGTGCTTGTTCTAACAGCAGTACATACTCCACGCTTTTGTGGTGAAGATAAATCAATCTCCGATTTCTTCTTAGAGTTGTAGCCCTTTTGAAGTGCAGGAGCAGTTGACTTGTATTCAACAACTTCTCTTCCCTTGCGAACTAGCTGGTTAAATGTTGGCATATTTTCTCTCCTTCCCGTAAAAATATGTATGCTAAACACAGTTGTTTGGCATACCTTTTTATTATACATATTAGCACTCTATGTGTCAAGTAAAATTGAAATTAATTTTACATTTTTATCATATTGCTACAAATTGAATATAATTATAAAAATATTTTGCCGTATGTGTACAATAATGTATTTTTTCCGTATTTTATCATTTTATGCAAAAAACAAAGGCTTTGTCAATGAAATATAGCCCTTAAAAATTATAAGGGCTATATTCAGACGGGTTTTATTACTCAGTGTCAGCAAAGCTTTCGTTTTTGATGACCTGAACATTATTGTAACACTCCATACCTGTTCCGGCAGGAACAAGCTTTCCGATAATAACATTTTCTTTTAGTCCGAGCAGCATATCGCTCTTTCCGCGGATTGCAGCGTCAGTCAACGCTTTCGTTGTTTCCTGGAATGAAGCAGCTGACAAGAAACTGTCAGAATTTGATGATGCCTTTGTGATACCCTGTAAAACAGGAATATATGTCACAAGGGCAGCGTTTTCATCACCATTGTCAATCTGCTGCTGAATTTCAGTATTGATTATATCAATTTCGTTCTTATCAACAAGTGCACCAGGCAACAGATAGCTTGTTCCGCTATCCTCAACCTTAACCTTCTTCATCATCTGGCGAACAATAACCTCGATGTGCTTATCGTTGATATCAACACCCTGCAAGCGATAAACCTTCTGGACTTCGTCTATAATGTAGTTCTGAACAGCCTTTTCGCCGATAACAGAGAGAACATCACCCGGATAAATACTACCTTCTGTCAAAGGCTCGCCTTTTTGCACCACATCTTCTTCCTTAACTTTCAGCTTATAGCCATAAGGAACCTGATAGTATTCCTCCTGAAGTGTTTCCGGGTCAGTTATAATAACATTCCTGATTTTCTTGATTTCTTCAATTCTGACATTACCGCCAAACTTTGCAATAATAGCAGCATTTTTAGGGCGACGGCTTTCAAAAAGCTCTTCAACACGGGGAAGACCCTGTGTGATATCCTCAGCAGACGCAATACCACCGGTGTGGAAGGTTCTCATCGTCAGCTGTGTACCAGGCTCACCGATAGACTGAGCAGAAATAATACCAACAGCTTCTCCGACAGCAACAAGATTACCGTTTGCAAGGTTTGCTCCGTAGCATTTTGCACACACACCATATCTTGCCTGGCATTGAAGAACTGAACGTATTGAAATCTTTGTCTGTCCCTGCTCCTGCATTGCAGCGCTTATTCTCTTTGCATCGTTAAGATTTAAAAGCTTATCCTTTGAAACAATCAGCTCGCCGGATTTTGACTTGTAGTCCTCAACAAGATATCTGCCTATGAGGCGTTCGTGCAGTGGCTCAATAACCTCTCTGCCGTTTTTGATTTCATAAATCTCAATACCTGTTTTTGTTCCGCAGTCATCCTGGCGGATAATAACATCCTGTGAAACGTCAACAAGACGACGTGTAAGGTATCCTGAGTCAGCAGTACGAAGAGCCGTATCTGCAAGCCCTTTACGCGCACCACGTGACGAGATGAAGTATTCAAGAATATTCAGACCTTCACGATAATTTGCACGGATTGGCATTTCAATTGTTCTACCTGATGTGTTTGCAATAAGACCACGCATTCCTGCCAGCTGTCTTATCTGATTTATACTACCACGCGCACCTGAATCAGCCATCATGAAGATAGGGTTGTATCTGTCAAGATTGTTTTTCAGTGCAACAGTAACATCGTCAGTTGCTTTGTTCCAGATTTCAATTACCTTCTGTGATTTTTCCTCAGAAGAAATATATCCGCGCTTATACTGTTTGTCGATTTTATCAACAAGAGAATCAGCCTCTGCAAGAATATCCTTTTTTGTGGGAGGAATAATTGCATCACATACAGCAACTGTAATAGCAGCCCTTGTTGAATATTTAAAGCCAAGTGCCTTGATTTTATCAAGAACCTCAGAGGTTGTGGCTGTTCCGTGTTTTCTGATACATCTTTCAATAATATCTGAAAGCTGCTTTTTGCCAACAAGGAAGGAAACCTCAAGCTCAAACTGTTTTTCTGAGTTTGTTCTGTCAACAAAGCCTAAATCCTGTGGAATATTCTCATTGAATATCAGGCGGCCGACAGTTGCATCTATAAGCCTTGTAACACGTTTTTCACCCATTTCCTTAGAAACGCGAACTTTAATAGCTGCATGCAGTGAAACAATCCCCTCCTGATAAGCCATAAGTGCTTCATTGACATCTCTGAACACCTTGCCCTCGCCGCACTCGCCTGCTTTTTCCATTGTCAGATAATACGAACCCAGAACCATATCCTGTGAAGGAACAGCAACAGGTCGGCCATCCGATGGCTTTAACAGGTTATTTGCAGCAAGCATCAAAAAGCGTGCCTCTGCCTGTGCTTCTGCTGATAAAGGAACGTGAACAGCCATCTGGTCACCGTCGAAGTCAGCGTTATATGCTGTACAAACAAGCGGATGCAGTTTTAGCGCACGACCCTCAACAAGAACTGGCTCAAATGCCTGAATACCAAGCCTGTGAAGTGTAGGCGCACGGTTTAAAAGCACCGGATGCCCTTCAATTACATTTTCAAGTGCATCCCAAACCTCAGGCTTTGCCCTGTCAACCATTTTTCTTGCAGATTTGATATTGTTTACAACGCCTAAATCAACAAGCCTTTTCATTACAAAAGGTTTAAACAGCTCAAGTGCCATTTCTTTTGGGAGACCACACTGATACATTTTAAGTTCTGGCCCTACAACGATAACAGAACGTCCTGAATAGTCAACACGTTTTCCAAGCAGATTTTGTCTGAAACGCCCTTGCTTACCTTTTAGCATATCAGATAGTGATTTAAATGCTCTGTTGTTAGGTCCTGTTACAGGCCTGCCGTGTCTGCCGTTGTCTATAAGAGCGTCAACAGCCTCCTGCAACATTCTTTTTTCATTTCTTATGATAATGTCAGGTGCTTCAAGCTCAAGCATTCTCTTCAAACGGTTATTTCTGTTTATAACACGCCTGTATAAATCGTTAAGGTCACTTGTTGCATATCTGCCACCGTCAAGCATTACCATAGGGCGAAGTTCAGGCGGAATAACTGGCACAACAGTCATTATCATCCATTCAGGGCGATTGCCTGAAAGCCTGAAAGCCTCTACAATTTCAAGCCTTTTTAAAAGCTTTATTCTCTTTTGCCCCTGAGGAAGGTCACGAAGCTCAGCCATCAGCTCAGCCGAAAGCTTATCAAGGTCGATTTCCTTCAAAAGTTCAAGTATAGCCTCAGCTCCCATTGCAGCCTTGAAGTCATCCTCAAATTTTTCCCTTGCCTCCTGATAATCCTTTTCTGAAAGCAGCTGCTTCTTCATCAGTGAGGTGTTTCCCGGGTCGATTACTATATATTTTGTGAAGTATAAAACTTCCTCAAGCCTTTTCTGTGAAACTTCAAGAACCTGGCCGATTCTTGAAGGTGTGCCTTTGAAGTACCAGATGTGTGATACAGGGGCAGCAAGCTGAATATGCCCCATTCTCTCGCGCCTTACCTTTGAACGGGTAACTTCAACTCCACAGCGTTCACATACCTTGCCCTTATAACGTATTTTCTTATATTTTCCGCAATAACATTCCCAGTCCTTTGACGGGCCAAAAATCTTTTCGCAGAACAAGCCTTCACGTTCAGGCTTTTGTGTTCTGTAATTAATAGTTTCAGGCTTTTCAACAGCACCATATGACCAATTGAGAATCTGCTCAGGTGATGCAAGACCAATTTTTATTGACTTAAATACATTAAATTCCAAAATAGCCCCTTCTTCCTTTAGATATTATCGTCGTCATCCTCTTCAGCAAAAAAATCAAGCTCATCATCATTGCCATCAACATCAATGGCATCCTCATCATCGGCACCGTCAATAACAAAGCTGTCAAGATCTCCATCTTCAAGCTCTTCTCCTGATAACATCAAATCGTCATCACCTAAAACAGGCTGTGGAAGAATATCGTCATCTTCATCAAAATTCTGTTTTAAATCGATTTCTTCATCATTAACATTGAGAACCTTGACGTCAAGTCCAAGTGATTGAAGTTCTTTGATAAGAACCTTAAAGGATTCAGGAACACCCGGTTTAGGAATATTCTGACCCTTGACAATTGCTTCATAGGTATTTACACGCCCCACAGTATCGTCAGACTTAACAGTCAGGATTTCCTGCAAGGTATAGGCTGCACCATAAGCTTCAAGTGCCCAAACTTCCATTTCTCCGAATCTCTGTCCGCCGAATTGTGCCTTACCGCCAAGAGGCTGCTGTGTAACAAGTGAATAAGGGCCGACAGAACGTGCGTGGATTTTATCATCAACAAGGTGGTGAAGCTTCAGATAATACATATATCCGACAGTAACGCGATTATCAAACTTTTCGCCTGTTCTTCCGTCATATAATACCGTTTTACCGTCGTCATTCATCTCAAGCTTTGATGTGTCAATGATTTCCCTGATGTTTTTATAAAGAACCTGCTCCTTTGGTGGTGTGTTCTTATTCTTTTCAGCCGCCATATTAAAGCAGTTTCTGATATCTTCTTCGTGTGCACCGTCAAATACCGGTGTCATAATCTTCCATCCAAGTGCCTTTGCAGCCATTCCCAGATGAACTTCAAGCACCTGACCGATGTTCATACGTGAAGGAACGCCCAGTGGGTTCAGAACAATGTCAAGTGGTGTACCATCCGGCAAGAATGGCATATCCTCCTGTGGCAAAATTCTTGATACAACACCCTTGTTACCGTGTCGTCCCGCCATTTTGTCACCAACCGAGATTTTCCTCTTTTGTGCGATATAACAGCGTACAAGCATATTTACACCCGGGCTCAGCTCATCACAGTTTTCTCTTGTGAATATCTTGACA
This sequence comes from Clostridia bacterium, assembly GCA_003246805.1. GTDB lineage: Bacteria > Bacillota > Clostridia > Oscillospirales > Ruminococcaceae > SZUA-444. The sequence goes on from QKDG01000002.1 coordinate 7,135, forward strand.
TCAACAATAACGCCTGCTTCACCATGAGGAACTCTCAAAGAATTATCACGAACTTCCCTTGCTTTTTCGCCGAAAATAGCACGTAGAAGTCGTTCTTCTGCGGTTAGCTCAGTTTCTCCCTTAGGGGTAACCTTTCCTACAAGAATATCGCCGGAACGAACCTCAGCGCCTATTCTGATAATACCCCTGTCATCAAGATCCTTCAATGCATCCTCACCGACATTAGGTATATCCCTTGTTATCTCCTCTGGTCCAAGCTTTGTATCCCTTGATTCAATTTCGTATTCTTCTATGTGAACAGAAGTATAGATATCCTCACGTACAAGCTTTTCATTTAGAAGAATAGCATCCTCATAGTTATAGCCTTCCCATGTCATAAATCCGATAAGAGCATTTTTGCCAAGAGAAATTTCACCGTCAGCAGTAGCAGGGCCGTCAGCAATTACCTGCTTTTGGCCGATTTTCTCACCTTTTTTTACAATAGGGCGCTGATTTGTGCAGGTTCCCTGGTTTGAACGCTTGAACTTTGTAAGCTTATATGTGAACAGTCCGCCGTCATCTTCTCTTACGATAATTTCTTCAGCTGAAACCTTTTCAACCACGCCGGCTTTTCTTGAAACAAGGGCAACGCCTGAATCCACACAAGCCTTGTATTCCATGCCTGTACCGACAATGGGTCCTTCGGTTTTGAGCAGTGGAACAGCCTGACGCTGCATGTTTGAACCCATGAGGGCACGGTTTGCGTCGTCGTTTTCAAGGAAAGGAATCATTGCAGTAGCAATGGAAACAACCATTTTTGGTGAAACGTCCATAAAATCAACGTTTGCACGTTCAGTTTCAAGAATCTGGTCACGATAACGTGCCTTAACCTTCTGGTTTACAAATTTGCCTTCTTCTGACAAAGGCTCGTTTGCCTGTGCAACAACATAATTGTCCTCAACATCAGCAGTCATATAAACTACCTTGTCAGAAACAACTCCTGTTTTTTTATCTACTTTTCTGTATGGCGCTTCAATAAAGCCATACTCATTAATTCTCGCAAATGAAGCAAGATATGAGATAAGGCCGATGTTTGGTCCTTCAGGGGTTTCGATAGGGCACATTCTTCCGTAGTGAGAATAGTGAACGTCACGAACTTCAAATCCTGCTCTGTCTCGTGAAAGACCGCCAGGGCCCAAAGCTGATAAACGACGCTTGTGTGTCAGCTCAGCAAGAGGGTTTGTCTGGTCCATAAACTGTGACAGTGGTGATGAACCGAAAAATTCTTTAATAGCAGCAGTGATAGGGCGGATATTTATCAGTACCTGTGGTGAAACGACATCCATATCCTGTGCCTGAACATTCATTCTTTCACGGATAACTCTTTCCATTCTTGCAAAACCAATTCTGAATTGATTCTGCAACAATTCACCAACAGAACGTATACGTCTGTTTCCAAGATGGTCAATATCGTCAACAAGGCCAACACCCTCACATAAGTTCAGGAAGTAACTGATTGTTGCATATATATCATCAAGTATGATATGCTTTGGAACAAGCTCGTCAGCACGTGCCTTGATATTGTCCTCAAGTTCCTGCTGATTGCTGCTGTCTTCTAAAATTTCTTTTAGAACACTAAAACAAACCTTTTCATTTATACCATAAGGTGTGCAGTCAAAATCAACATAGGCTTTAATATCAACCATACCGTTGCCTATTATTTTAACTTCCTTTTCATCAACCTTTGTTGTTGTTTCCCCTGTTGGTAAGGTAACTGTTTCTTTTTTGACAACAGTAACAAAAGCCTCATAAACACCGGCAGTTTCTATCTGCATAGCATCATCATAGCTTAGCTTGTCGCCTGCATCAGCAATAATTTCACCGGTCAATGGGTTTACTATTGGTCTTGATACCATGTGGCCTGCAAGCCTTGAACCAATACCTAATTTTTTATTGTATTTATATCTGCCGAATCTTGATAAATCATATCTCTTTGCATCAAACAAAAGAGTGTTAAGATGTGATTCAGCACTGTCAACCGTTGGTGGCTCACCTGGCCTTAGCTTTTTGTAAACTTCAAGAAGTGCTTCCTCACGGTTTTTTGTTGCATCCTTTTGTAACATTGTCTGTGCAAGCCTGTCGTCCGCACCAAAGGTTGACTCTATTTCGTCATCAAGTCCAAGCCCAAGAGAGCGTATAAATGTTGTTAACGGAATCTTCCTGTTTTTATCTATTCTGACATAAACAATGTCATTAGAATCCATTTCATATTCAAGCCAAGCACCTCTGTTAGGGATAACTGTTGCTTTAAACAGGTCCTTTCCGGTCTTGTCCTTTTCTGATGAATAATAAACTCCCGGTGAACGCACCAGCTGTGATACGATTACTCGTTCTGCTCCATTTATTACAAAAGTACCGCTGTCAGTCATAAGCGGGAACTCACCCATATATACTTCGCTGTCTTTTAGCTCGCCCGTTTCCTTGTTGTTAAGTCTTGCGATTACTCTTATAGGCGCCGCGTACGTTACGTCACGCTCCTTACATTCTGCAACAGAATACTTGGGTTCATCATCAATCTTATAGTCGATGAAATTCAGTTCAAGGTTGCCATTATAGTCACTGATGGCAGCTACATCCCTGAATACCTCCTTCAGTCCTTCCTCCAAAAACCATTTGTAGGAATTCTTCTGCACCTCGATCAGATTTGGCATTTCTAAGACCTCATTAATCTTAGCAAAGCTCATTCTTGTGTTCTTACCGAGCTGCTGCGGCTTGACATTCACCATAGGCTCAATCACTCCTTATATTATTTTGCCTGGAATGCATCATTGCTCTGAAAAAAACTGATATTTTCTAAATTTGCTATTGAAATTGTCAAAAATATATGTTATAATTTTGAGAGCAAAAGGCATAACAATCCATATTGATACAGTATATTATTATATAATAATTATATAGTATTGTCAATAGAATTTTAAATATTCAGCATTATGACCGTAATCTGTCCTTACAGATTACGGTCATTGTTAATTTTAAATAAACATATAAAAACCATGCCGAAATTTGGGGTGTTTTGCCTTTAAATATCGCTATTCACTTATAGTAAAATCGGCATTTCCGCTGTCTTCCTTACGTTTTTTTACATTAATTATCAGGATTATCATCATTATTACAAACATTCCAAATAGTCCGAGGCCTGCATACCTCATTATGCTGAAAACCGTCATAAGCGCCTTTTCAGGCTCCATTGAAGCATACTGAGGATTTGAAGGGTCGTACATTACATTTACTTCTCTTCCCTTTTTAAATGTGCTTGAACTATACCCTGTATAAACCGTATATGTTTTTCCATCTACAACATATGTAACTTCCGCATATCTTGCTGTTTCTCCGTCCTGTTTTTCTAATAATACATCTGTAATCGAGCCTGTTGTCATTTGTGTCATTTTTTCATAATCAACCTCATCAAATACTGCGCCAAAGATAAACCCAAGCAAGGTTAAAACCAACCCAAAAACAAAGAAAATTATGCCCAGTATCATTGAAATCAGTATTGCCGCCGTTTTTTTGTTGCTCATAAAATATCCTCTTTCTCTAACTATTTCCAATACTTTCTGTCCAAACTTCTATACTGCACTGCCTGTGCTATATGCTGTTTTTGTATAATCTGGCTTTCCTCCATATCGGCGACAGTTCTTGCAACTTTTAAAATTCTGTCATAGGCCCTTGCCGATAAGCCCATTCTTTCAAATACGGTTTTAAGCAAATTCAACGCATCATCAGAAACAGGGCAGACCTCATGCAGAATATCGCTTGTTATCCTTGCGTTGCAGGTTATGTCTGTTCCTTTAAATCGCTCCTGCTGGATTCCCCTTGCTTTCTGGACTCTTTCTCTGATGATTTGTGAGCCTTCCTCTTTCCCCTTTGATGAAATATGCTCAAATTCGACAGGAGCAACCTCAATATGTAAATCAAAGCGGTCCAGCATAGGCCCTGAAATGCGAGAAAGATATGATGCCACCTGTTTGCTGTTGCATATACATTTTCTTGTGGGATGCCCGAAATACCCACAAGGGCATGGATTCATAGCGGCGATAAGCATAATTGAACAAGGATATGTAACAGTCCCCGATGCCCTTGATATAGTTACCCTCTGGTCTTCAAGGGGTTGCCTTAATATTTCAAGTGTCTGCCTCGGGAACTCTGCAAGCTCATCCAAAAAAAGCAGGCCGTTGTGTGCAAGTGATATTTCGCCAGGCCGTGGGACAGACCCACCTCCCGATAGCCCTGCCGGTGAAATTGTGTGGTGAGGGGAACGAAACGGCCTTTTTGTTATAAGTGGCATATCCTTTTCAAGAAGCCCCGATATAGAATGTATATTTGTAGTCTGGATAGACTCCTCAAAGGTCATTCCCGGCAAAATTGAGGGCATTCTTTTGGCAAGCATACTTTTGCCTGAGCCTGGTGTTCCGATAAGCAATGCATTGTGCCCGCCTGCCGCAGCTATTTCAAGGGCCTTTTTTGCATTCTGCTGCCCCTTTACATCTGCAAAATCAAGCACGTCTAAATTATTTTTTATTTGGGGAAGATAATGGCACACCGGGCTTAAACGCTCGCTGTTCTCAAAATGCTTTATTATCTGTGAAACAGCTGTTATTCCATAAACCTCAATTCCTTCAACCACCGAGGCTTCAAGCTGATTATCAAAGGGAACAAAAATTCTTTTAAACCCGCTTTTGCGTGCGAGCAACGTCATAGGCAGAACTCCGTTTACTCCCCTTACATTGCCATTTAATGAAACCTCACCGATAAAGGCACTATCTTCAATATCATCGTTTATGTAACCGAGAATTTTCAGCAATGCAACGGCTATGGCAAGGTCATGCACTGAGCCTGATTTTTTTGTATCGGCAGGGGCAAGATTAACCATCACCCTGCAAACAGGAAAAGCAATATCACATTCTCTTAATGCAGAGCGAATTCTCTCCCGGCTTTCTTTAACAACTACATCAGCAAGCCCTACAATCTCAAAAACAGGTGCTCCCCTGCTTGTTTCAATTTCAACATCTACATTAAAAGCATTAAGGCCAAAAAGCCCAAGACTGTTTATTTTTGAAAACATTTTATTCTCCCCGATTTTTTTCTTTATAATTTTACTACATTTTTTATATAAATGCAATATTTAACAAAATTTGATTATTTTTCTTTAATAATTTAGATTATCGGGGAAACAATATAACTATCCTTTGAAGGAGGTGTATTGTATGAATAACAATCCAAACATGGCTATTGAATGTTCAATCGGCAACTGCGCACATCATTGCAGCGGCCAGAATTACTGCTCTTTGTCAAAAATAGTAGTAGGCACTCATGAGGCTAACCCACAAAAGCCTGAATGTGTCGACTGCAAATCCTTTATGCTACGCCAGTAGATAAAGCTTTAAACAGGCAGCTAAAACTGCCTGTTTAATTTACATATAGCTTACATTTATTGTTATATCTGCATAAATGGATTGCCATCAGCAATATTCTTCACAAAAGCCTGCATCTCTTTTTTTGAATTAATCTGATGAGTATGCTCAATTATTTCATTCTGCTCTTGTGTTGTCATGCCTGAAAAATTGTTGAATGCATTAATATTCTTAGCAAAAGCCATAGAAAGCCCCATTGGAATTTCATTAAAATTTAGTTTATCTGCCATTGTATTTATAAACCTCCTAAAATTCTTTGTGTAGTTAGTATACATATTTTATAATTTTTTATGTATTTTTATAAATGAATACATCTACTATTGCATTTTATTAATAATTATGCTAATCTTATAACATAATTAATTTATAGGGGGATAAATATGTCTATTGAACAACTTTCGGTTCTTATTTGTGATGATTCTATTTTTGCACGTAAAAATCTAATCAATTTTATTTCGTCGCTTGGTGTTGCCAATATCTTTGAAGCGGCAGACGGTGAAGAATCTGTGATTAAATATAAAGAGAATAAACCCGACCTTGTTTTCATGGATATTATTATGCCTAAAAAATCAGGAATTGATGCTGTTACTGAAATTCTTACCTTTGATTCAACTGCAAAGGTTGTAATGGTGTCATCTGTGGGAACTCAAAACCATCTAAAAGATGCAATAAAAGCCGGAGCTTATGACTTTTTACAAAAGCCAATTGAACAATCTCACGTATTAAGAATTCTGCAAAAAATTGTAAGGGAGGATTAATATGATTTCTCAGTTTTTCGGGAATTTTCTGCTTAACAACAACCTTTTATCTCCTTCTCAGCTTTCTAATGCTCTTGAACAAAAAAACAAGACACATTTAAAGCTTGGAACACTGGCTATAAACGCAGGGTTTATGACTGCCGCTCAGGTAGAAACGGTAAACAGGGCACAGGCAACTATCGACAAAAGGTTTGGTGACCTTGCAGTAGACCTTGGCTATCTTACTTTACAAAAAGTTGACACGCTTTTATCCTCACAAAAAACCGGTATGCTGCTGCTGAGCCAGACGCTTATCGATTTAGGATACCTATCCAACATGCAGCTTGAATCTGCGGTTTCAGATTACAAGCGTACATATAACCTTTCAGATAATTCTCTTTCTGAGGAACAGCTTGATGCTATGGATTC